>JAIELM010000184.1 GCA_019752975.1 Undibacterium sp.
CGTGCAGCATGGAGGGCTTTGGTGGTTGTGGATAGACGTAGAAGAAGACGGCGGAGGCGAGGTTGAGCCAGGTATCTGCAACTAGTTCTGGTTTATCTAACAGCGTGCGTACTGTGCCGTACATGGCATCAGAAAAAGGACCGTAGTTGTAGTTGTAAGAGAGTTGTTTAGCGCCACGTCCATAATATTTTTTAAAGCGTCCACTGGCGTCTTTGCCGCACGGCCAAGTTTGTCCTTGCCAAGTGTTGGGGTCGCATTCGGCGTTATAGCCGCAACTGGTATCTGTGTCCGAGCAGCCAGCTTCTTTTAAAAAATACAGACCTTGACGCCATTGTGGAATGGCTGAGTTGGGATCATGCGCGCCGGTTTCTTGGGCGAAGTGGGCGAACATGGTGGCGAGACCTTTACGGCAAATCGCATCGGCGTTGCGTCCGTCTTTGTAGTCGTCACAGACGGCGGGAAATTTTGCAATCGCTTGTAGGAAGCGCACGTAGGTATAGCTGGCATTTCGTGACGCAAAAAGGGTTTGCCAATCATTGTCGTTTAAAAGTTTTTCTACCCGTTTGACATTGATAGGATTGGCTGCGCGTCCGGGAGCGACGGCTTCAACTGAAGCGGTATCTAGGGTTCTAATCGAGGCTTTAATTTGTTGGAATAGCGGGTTGGAGGTCTTGGCAATTTCTGCTGCTTGCGCCTCTTTGAGGGTTGGAATGCCCTTTACCCCTCCACCCGGGTCAGTGCCGCCATCATCGGGCGTGCATTCGCCTGCTGGTCTTGCTTCCCATACGTCGCTGGCACCGGGAGCGTTATTTTGGCTCCACCATTTGGCGCGCCACGAGGTTTTGTTGGCGATAGCGTAGTCGTTTTTTTGATAGACTTTAGTCGCTTGCCAGTTGCCGCAGAGTGGTAAAGCACTATTTTGTGGCGCGGACTTGGCATCACTTTGAGTTGCCAAGCTGATGCCCATGATGAGACTAGCTAGATTGAGGGTGAGGGCAAGTTGGGACTGCCATTTTATGAATTTCACGGTAGATTCTCCAAGGCGAGATGATCCAGCTGGTGCTGGTCGATGTTCTTTTAACGAAAAAAGGGTGCAGCGGTCTCAACGCTTACCATGTCGTATATTGATCAAGACCACTGCGGGGGAAACTATTTATTTGATGTAGGCTAAGTTAGGCTGCTCGGCACGAATCGCGTACGGTTTACCTTTGATATACACCGCGAAATTGGACGGGCCGGTCAGTGGCAAGTAGTACACCAAGGCGACTGTTGTGCTGGCGCCAGCGGCGAGGCTAGACCACGTAGGAATTTTCATGGAGACGCGGTGTAGATCACCCTTTAAACCACCGATGTTATTCCCGCTATGCGCCACGCTAACTACCTTGGTGCCGAAGCTGGTTTGGTCGGTCATGGTCGCTGGGGCAGAAGTCGGGATGTCAAATTGAATTTCGGTTCCTCCTGGTAGCGCATAGGTCGAGTTATTGGTGATCGTCATGGTCGGGTTGATCGGGTAGTTGTTGTCGCCAAGCGCATACTTACTCAAGGAAAAACGGATATCTATCGCTCCTATGGTTGGCGCTTGTTTGCTCAGTTTGTTTTCATACGGTGTCGCGTTGACGAATGCCGTGTTGAATTTGCGGGTCAGCGTACTGCCCATGAAGTATTCGCCTTGGCCATTGTTGCGGCTGGCATTCCAATCATAGTCACCGGCCAGTTCCCAGAACATTACGCCACCAATACCGTGATCGATTATCCATTGGGCTTTCTTTTGTACTGAAGTTTCGTCTTCGGTGGAGATGAAGACGCCTTTTTGTGCATTCCATAGCCACGGTGCGACCAAGGTGGCGTTGTAATTGCGTACGTAGCTGCCAGTCATTCTGTCGTCAGGATCGGTTGCGGGTGTTAATCCATAGGCGGCGATGTAGGAGCCGGGTTTATTTTGCTCTAGGTTTTTGGCGTGCCACATGGGATTGCCACCACCACCCATTTCTTTGCCTTGTTCATCTAAATCATGCCAAATATTATCGATACCGACTGCACCAGCGCCGCAAAGTGGCACGCCAGTTGGGCAACCAGTGCCGGTTGATTTACCCCATAGACCGTTAGTGCCACCGGAGACGCCTTTCCAGCCGCGGGTGTAATAAGGTACGCCCATATTGATACGACCCGATTGCATTGCCCCTCTAAAATAATGATAAGCCCAGTCGGTATTGAGGTAGCCTATGCTGCCATATTGCGCCGAGGTGTAGACACTCCAACGAACTAATTCCGCATCTTTGCCGTCGTCAAATAGCGCTGCATTGGGGCCGACAAATTCATTCCAAGCACCGTGTAAGTCATAGGTCATGATGTTGGCGAAATCGAGGTATTGCAGTCCTGCGTAGTTTTCCATTCCACGTAACATCCAAGCGGAAGCTGTGGCGGCGATGGAGAGTTGATAGTAGCGATTGTCTGCTGTGGATGCGACATCGAGTTTTTCACGTAGGGTTTTTAAGAGCGCGGTATAGCTTTTCATGAGACCAGCACGACGGGCATTGGCGACGCTCCAATCGATAGGATTGCCAGCGTCTTTCATCGAGGTAGGGTATTCATAATCGATGTCGGCTCCATCAAAATTATATTTGCGCAAAAATGCGACTACCGAGTCAGCAAAAGTATTGATGCCGGCGGTGTTGATCGAACCATCGGCATTGGTGGTCATGCTGTAGAAGCCACCATTGTCGATACGTTTGCCTGTTGCATCAAAAAATCCGCCAGTCTCAGCCCAGCCACCAATCGAGACTAAGGTTTTGACATTGGGGTATTGTTTTTTGAATTTGTTGAGTAAATTGAAGTGGCCTTTGTAGCTGTAGGCCGGATCCATTTCAGCACCAGCCACGCCGGGCCATTCCATCCCTGTTGCGGAATTTTGTGGATCATTGTCTGGGCCAACGGAAACCTTATTGCCCTCTACGTGAGCGAAGGCAAAATTGATGTGAGAAAGTTTGTCCCATGGGATATTGTTGGCGAGATAGGATGGGCTACCATCTTTGCCGGTGCGCCAACTGGTGAAATAGCCGATGATGCGGCGTTTGAGTCCGCCGAGTTTTTCGCGGCCATTGGTATCATAGGCTAGACAGTAAGGTGGATTGGTACCTGCAGTCATGGTCATGCCATCGGGACGGCACAGTGCTTGACCCGTAGGTGCTGGAACGGGTGTTAATACCGGATCAGTACCGCCAGGTGGTGTTCCCCCACAATCGCCGACTAACTTCCATGGACCATCGCCGACCGCTGGCGTATTGCCTTGAGTCCACCATTTGGCACTCCATTCCTGATTGCCGTAAGAGACCTTGGCACCACCGTTGTACACCGTTGCCGCATTCCAAGCTGGTGAAGTGCAGGCGGCAGCTAGAGAAGCTTGGCTGGTGGTTTTTGCAAAAGGGTTGCTGATGTGCGGGTTATTTGTGTCGCTTGCCAAGCTCAAGCTTGAAGTCGTACCGACGAATAATATGCAGGCTAAGTTGATCGCAAACGTGTTTGTTCCTTGATGTTTCATTGTGTCTCCTCCCATTTTTGAACTTGGATTGTGGGCTCCAAGTATGCCTAAATGCTGCTGGTTTGGCTTATTATGGTTTTGTAGTGGTATTGATTTGGTGCCATTCCAGTTGTGCAGTGTAATCCAGTCTGAGTGTAGTGCAAGTGGTTTTTAAAAATTTGTTTTTTTATTTCTATATAATAACTATTTTAGTGGGTGTACAGAATAAATTCTTGATTTTTAAAGTTCAACTGGTATCTATACTTGTAAAGTAAATTCTTATAATTTAATTCAAATAAGCTTTCCTTGTTGTAATTTTAAGAAAGACACTAGACAATCAGGAAAATTTCCAGCATCGTGGAGTTTTTCTAATGCAACTACGAATAGTAGGGGGATTTGATAGTGGAAATCGTCAGTGGAAACAGTTTAGGACTTACGCAACACAGACGTTGGCGTTGTTGCTATCGCCTTGTCGTACAAAGTACTGCCTGCGGCTCTGCACCTAGCCTGCGCAATTTGGCGTAAGTCCTCACTCTGCTCGGGATTAGTTACATGATTTTGGATAAACCCAGGTTCTTACTCTGCTTGATTTTGCTCTCTGCGGCATTCTTGCTGTGGTGTGCATTATATTTATGGAAGAAAGTGGTAGGAGCACCAGCCCCAACACTTCACCGCCATCTTGAACATATGGCGAGGTCAGATTTTTCTGAGAAAATTGAGGTTCCCGTCGGTGCCGAAAATAGTGTGCTGGCTTCCTTGCAGTTGGCCCAAAACAGTTTGGCGAATCTCGAAGAATATCGGCAAATGCTAGAAACGACACACCAGCGTTTGAGCCAATTTTATGCCGTACTCAGCCAATGTAATCAAGCCATCGTTCGCAGTCGAAGTGAAGCAGAATTATTTCAACAAATCTGTCACGATAGCGTTGGCTATCACGGTATTTGCATGGCTTGGATAGGACTGGTTGACGCTACTGGTCAGCGCATCATTCCTATCATTGCGGCAGGCGAAGCAACTGATATTTTATTTGAACAAGTCTTCTCGCTAGCGCCGCAAGGTTTGGAAAGTACGACTTTATTTTTGTCCTCTGTGCGGCAGGCTAAGGCGCAATGGTGCCAAGATTTGGCGATCGCGTATCCGCACAAAAAGTGGAACTCCGATAGCGATCATGTCGCTTGGAAATCAGCGGCTTCACTTCCCTTATTTAAGAACAATGTGGTGTACGGTAGTTTGAA
This sequence comes from Undibacterium sp., assembly GCA_019752975.1. Taxonomy (GTDB): domain Bacteria; phylum Pseudomonadota; class Gammaproteobacteria; order Burkholderiales; family Burkholderiaceae_D; genus Undibacterium. The sequence continues at coordinate 4,753 of JAIELM010000184.1, forward strand.
CTTATACGCGAGAACGATCAGTGAGTTTGATACGCAAGTGCAAGCACTGTTAATAGAAATGGCTATGGATATTAGTTTTGCCTTGAACCGTTTTGAGCTAGAAGCTGGAAGGCAACGTTCCCGGCGCATGGAAGCACTGCGTAGTTTTATGCTTGAAAAAATTAATAGTACCTATGTTTTAGATCATTTTTTTCGTGAAGTTACGCTCTACTTAGAAAGCATCATTCCTCATAGTCTTTGCACCATTGTGTTATTGGATAAAAGCGGCAGTCATTGTAAGGTGGCCGCAGCTGCCAGTCTGCCAGATTTTTTTACTACCGCCATAGATGGGCTTGCGATTGGTGAAGGCGTTGGTTCTTGTGGGCATACGATGTATTCGGGAACTCGTACGATCGTCGATGATATTGCCACTCATCCCTATTGGAGAAATTTTAAAATTTTGGCTGAAAGCGCCGGTTTAGCTGCATGCTGGTCGCAGCCGATACGTGCGTCGAATAATCAAATCCTTGGTGCTTTTGCCGTCTATCATCCATCACCGACCAAGCCAGAAAGTGCTCAATTACAGTTACTAGAAATGTCTGCTCACTTTCTCTCCATCGCGATTGAACGTGAGCGCGCTGAAGTGAGTTTGCGTAAGCTCTCGCAAGCGGTAGAACAAAGTCCCAATATTATTATCATTACCGATACCGATGCGCACATAGAATATGTGAATGCTGCCTTCATTGCAAAAACGGGACAGACGCTAGTGCAAGTGCAGGGCAAACGACCCAGTGTTTTGCAGTCGGATAGGAACCCGCTATTTACTTATGAAGAAATATGGGACAAATTAAGACATGGTGAGAGTTGGCAAGGTGAATTGGTCAATCGCTATATGGATGGAGAAGAATACACAGAGCTTGCACATATTTCTCCGGTGCGCGATGCGGATGGTAAGGTAACCCATTTTCTATCGGTGCAAGAAGATATCAGCGACAAAAAACGTACTGAAGAGCGGATACAATACTTAGCACATTATGATGTGCTTACTGGATTGCCGAATCGTGTTTTATTGGAGGAACGAGCGCATATTTCACTGGCCGCAGCTAAACGCAAATCGATTCCTTTGACATTAATGTTTTTTGATCTTGATCATTTTAAGAATATCAATGATTCATTAGGGCATAGCATAGGCGATAATTTATTGGCGGAATTGGCCAATCGCCTGCTAGCGACCTTACGCGAAGGAGATACGATTTCTCGTTTGGGTGGCGATGAATTTATTTTGGTATTGCCAGGTGTGGATGAGTTGGGCGCAGAGCATGTCGCCGAAAAATTACTTCGAACCTTGAGTCAATCTTATCAATTCGGGCAATATGATTTAAATGTGTCGGCCTCGATAGGAATTGCCATTTTTCCTCAAGATGGAGAGGATTTAGAGACCTTATTGCGTAATGCAGACACCGCCATGTACCGCGCTAAAAAAGATGGACGCAATCAATTTCGCTTTTTCACACAAGATATGCAAGCGCGTTCTGGTCGACATTTACAGTTGGTCAATGCGCTACGTTATGCTTTGCAACGTAATCAATTACAGGTGGTGTATCAACCGCAAATAAGCATGGAGGATGAACGCGTCATTGGTACAGAAGCCTTACTTCGCTGGCGCCATCCTGAGTTAGGACTGGTTTCGCCAGCAGAATTTATTCCCGTGGCTGAAGAGACTGGGATGATACTTCCTATCGGTGAATGGGTATTACGCTGCGCGGTTCAACAAACCAAAGAGTGGCAAGAACAGGGCTGGTCAGGTCTGGGCGTGGCAGTCAACTTGTCGACCGTTCAGTTTCGACATGCTGAACTTCCTGATACTGTTTCGCACATTCTAAGTGAGGCACAACTTGACCCGAAGTATTTGGAATTGGAACTCACTGAAGGGGTGGCGATGAACGACCCGGCGGGCGCGATAGTGATTATGAATCTTCTCGATGCTCGCGGAATAAAAATGTCGATTGATGATTTTGGTACCGGCTATTCTTCGCTCAGCTATCTGAAGAGATTTAAAGTAGGCAAACTCAAAATTGATCAATCGTTTGTACGCGACATTGATACTGACCCGGAAGACAAGGCGATCGTCAGTGCAGTGATCAGCATGGCCAAAAGTCTAGGTCTGCAAACCATTGCAGAAGGAGTGGAGACCGAACAGCAATTGTCATTTTTACGTGAGAGGGGTTGTGATGAAGCACAAGGTTATTATTTTTCAAAACCCTTGACGCCGGCGCAGTTTGAGACTTTTATGTCGAATCGGCAGATTGAGAATGCACAGGAAGTGTAATTTTCTATTTCTATAAAATACCTGCAATGTAAATGAGAGGTCAATGTAAACGAGGTGTCAATTTCGTTCCAGATATTGAGACCGATTAATCTCCAAAACAAATCCCAATATCCCTTGCCGTCTGTACCGTATCGCCATCCAAAGGCACGCCTTTCATGCGACCTGCAACTTGTGCTATATCGACGTAATTGACGTTCGGAAAATCGAGTGCCACCATAATGCCTGAATAACCCTCGTCCAAAGCGCGCACCGCTGCCGCACCAAAGCGCATGGCGGCAAGTCGATCAAAGGCGGTCGGACTACCGCCGCGAAGTAAATGGCCAAGCACTACGGCTCGCGATTCCTTGCCACTTTTTTCTTGTAATTGTTTGGCCAGTTGTTCACCGATGCCGCCCAAGCGCTCCACTGAACCTAAACCTGCAACTTGTTCTAAAGCGCGTTGACCATCGCGTGGCATAGCACCTTCTGCCGCGACGACTAAGCTGTAATTTCGTCCATCGTTGGAGCGAGCGGAAATTTTTTGCACTACCTTATCAATGTCAAACGGAATCTCAGGAATTAAAATCGCATGCGCATTGCTCGCCATGCCAGCATGTAGCGCTATCCATCCTGCATAACGTCCCATGACTTCCACCACCATAATGCGTTGATGACTTTCGGCAGTACTGTGTAGTCTATCAATGCATTCAGTAGCAAACGCAACTGCGGTATCAAAGCCAAAGGTGGTGTGGGTTTTGTCCAAATCATTGTCTATGGTTTTGGGAACGCTTATCACCCGCAAACCATGTGAAAAACCTTGCTCGTGCAAGGCGTGTGCGATGCTCAAGGTGCCGTCACCACCTATGCAAATTACCGCGTCTATGTCCATGCCGCGCAGGTGATGGACAATGTCTAAAGTGCGATCGATTTCCTGTAAACTACCGTCAGCCATGGTTTGCACAAAGCGCAGTGGACTGCCTTTATTGGTGGTGCCTAAAATTGTGCCGCCGAGATGGCCGATGCCGCGCACCATATCCCGAGTGAGACGAAATACGCCATCACTTGGGTAGCGATCAGGACGTAAAATGCCATTGAAACCTTCACGTATTCCGTAGCATTCCCAACCGCGCCGAGTGGCAGCGAGTACTACTGAGCGTATGACCGCATTGAGTCCGGGCGCGTCGCCGCCACCAGTGGAGATGGCGATGCGGCGGATCTTATTGCTTGGTGCGTTGGGCATAGGATGTTAAATCGCATTCAAAGGAATCTTTAAATAACGCATACCATTTTCCTCGGCTGGAGGTAATTCTCCTGCGCGGATATTCACCTGAACTGCTGGCAAAATCAGTACGGGCATCTCTAATCCAGCATCACGGTTTTTACGCATTATCACAAATTCGTCTTCGGTAACGCCATCGCGTACATGGATATTGTGGCGACGTTGTTCCTCCACTGTAGTGACGAAATTGACGCTGCGACCATTGGGCGGATAATCGTGGCACATAAACAGACGCGTCTCTTGTGGCAATTCGAGAATCTTGCGTATAGAACGAAATAATTGGTGCGCATCACCACCAGGAAAATCGCAACGTGCCGTTCCGACATCAGGCATAAATAAGGTGTCGCCAACAAATACCGCGTCGCCAATTTGATACGCCAAATCTGCTGGAGTATGTCCGGGGACATACAGCGCTTTAGCTTGGAGTGTGCCAATCAAGAACGCTTCATCATCGCTAAATAAGTAATCAAACTGTGATCCGTTCACCGCAAATTCTGGCTCGAGATGGAACAGTTTTTTAAATACATTTTGGACTTGATTAATGTGAGTTCCGATGGCAATCTTTCCACCGACTCGCTCTTGCAAGTAGTGTGCGGCGGAGAGATGATCGGCATGCGCATGGGTTTCTAATATCCATTGCAATTGCAATTGCAGCGTTTTGATGACGCTCAATACCTCGTCAGCGAGGGTGGTTTTGGTGCGTCCTGATTTGGGATCATATTCCAACACCGGATCAATCACCGCGGCGTGACCACCGACATGATCGTAGACTAGATGGGTTGCGGTGCAAGTGACTGTGTCGAAAAAACTGTGTATGTGAGGATTCATAGCGGTCAATTAAGGGAACTAGGTTTGACTTGCATCATATCAAACCTTAGAATGAATGCAAGCCACTTCTTAGGGGTATTTTGCACATCGCAATCCGAGTGGATAAAAATAGAGAATGCGAAGAGAGAATGCAAAGAGATAATGCGCGCGGCGCAACCGATTAATTTTAAAACACCTCAAAAGAAAAATAATGACTGTATTCGCCCTAGCCTTAGCCCTAATTATTGGTATAGCCGTAGGGGTAATCATGGGTCTAACGGGAGCGGGCGGCGGCATGCTGGCGGTTCCCGCGCTGGTGTATAGCCAAGCTTGGACTATGCAACAGGCGATGCCAGTGGCGTTGTTGGCGGTCAGTCTGGGTGCGTTGATTGGAGCGATTGATGGCTTCAGGCGTAGGCAAGTACGCTACAAAGCTGCCACTTTAATGGCGCTGGTCGGTGCGCCTATGACTTCCTTGGGCGTATGGGTGGCGAAACAAATGTCACAACGGGCTTTGATGTTGGCCTTTTCGGTGGTGTTGTTAGTGGTCGCTGTACGCCTCATTTCTCAGGTGCGTCGTAGTCAAAGTGCTTCTTTGCTTGAGAACGCGCACGCGGTGGCGAAGCTAAATCTCAGTACTGGCCGCTTTCATTGGGATCTCAAAACCGCTAGCGTGATTAGTGTGATTGGTGCTTGCGCTGGCTTCTTTACGGGACTTTTGGGTGTGGGCGGCGGTTTTATTATTGTGCCTTTACTGCGTTATTTCTCGAATTTAAGCATGCAGAGTGCTGCCGCGACTTCATTGATGGTGATTAGTTTAGTTGGTTCTGTGGCGGTGGTTTCGGCGGTGTCTCATGGCGTCAATTTACCGTTGACCTTTTCCATTTTTTTCGCCTTGTCTTCGGTCGCAGGCGTCTTGCTAGGAAGACGCATCGCGAACTATCTTCCCTCCGACGTCGTGCAAATGATTTTTGCCGGCTTATTGCTTTGCGTTGCGATCAGTTTCTTGTATAGAGCTGTGTGAGTTCAACATCAGCGTAGGGCCAATGTGAAAAGCCAAGCACTCTGAATAAATTTGCAGAACTTTATCTTCACCATACGGTCAAAAATTCATTCGCTCAACTTGGGATCCTATTGTATGTCTATTCAAAAAATACTTATTTGCTTTGGTGTCGTGTTTTTTATTTCACTACAAATCACAGAATCGGCAAACGCAAGTGAGGTTTTACCTGTACACAGTAGGATAGAAAACATCACTACGCCGGCAGCCAGCTTCGGTTTTGCGCTTGGAGAATGGCATGCTAGACCGGAACAACTGGTCAGTTATTATCAGCGCCTAGCTAAAGAATCGCCACGTGTTCAAGTTCGTATCATCGGTTATACCCATGAGCGCCGACCACTATTAAACGTCATTATTACCAGTCCCAAAAATCAAGCACGCTTAGCCGAGATAGAGGCCGCGCGGGGACGTGGCGAGTCAGAGAATAAAGACGGTCCATTGGTGGTGTATCTTGGATATAGTGTCCACGGAAATGAGGCTAGCGGCGCCAATGCAGCGCCACTGGTCGCTTGGCATCTTGCCAGTTCGCAGGACAAATCGGTGAACGAGATGTTGGATAATACTGTGGTGGTGATCGACCCTATGTTTAATCCTGATGGCGTTGCACGGTTTGCTTCGTGGGCGAATAGTTATCGCGGGCAAACACTGGTCGCTGATGGTAATTCTCTAGAACATAGGGAAGCTTGGCCTAGTGGTCGCGGAAATCATTATTGGTTTGATCTAAATCGGGATTGGCTATGGTTGGCGCATCCTGAATCACGCGCCCATGTGGCAGCTTTTCAGCAATGGCGTCCACATATTCTGGCGGATTTTCATGAACAGGGAACCGATGCGACTTACTTTTTTCAACCCGGTGTGCCTGCACGTACGCATCCTTTAACGCCACAGTCGAATCAAGATTTAACCTCCGCGATTGCCAAATTTCACGCTAAAGCGTTTGATGCCCGAGGTGAGTTTTATTTTAGCCGTGAAGGCTTTGATGATTTTTATTATGGTAAAGGATCAACCTATCCCGATGTGCAAGGCAGTGTGGGAAT
>JAIELM010000164.1 GCA_019752975.1 Undibacterium sp.
AGTTCAGCCAGTTCTAATAAATGTCCCGTTTTTCCACCAGGGGCGGCGCACGCATCTAACACGGACATACCATCTTGGACATCTAGTAAATTGGCCGCTAATTGTGCCCCCGCATCTTGTACTGAGACTAGACCTTGTTCAAAACCGGGAATTTGAGTGACCGGCATAGGTTTAAACAAACGCACCGCAACTGGCCCAATTTGCGTAGCACCGATACTGTGCTGAGCTAACAGCGATAAATAATCAACCATCGATATTTGTCTCTGATTGACCCTTAAAGTCATTGGTGGTGGGGTATTACCTACTGATAGAATTGCTTGCCACTGATTTGGATACGCTGCTTTGCACTGATCTATCCACCACTGCGGATAATTCCATTTGGCTGACGCCTGCTTCATTACCATAGGAAGCAAGTCATTTTTCTCACGTAAAAATCGACGTAAGACCGCATTAACCATGCCTTTGGCAAAGACCATATGTGGTGAAGAAGCGGCCGCATTCACTGCTTGATCCACTAATACAAAATCATCATAAGGCGCCAGCTCTGTTTCGCTAGCGGTCTCCTCATTCTTTAACAATAAACTTAAAGCGCAGCATAATAGACTGTATAGCAATGCTGGTTCCGGTGGCTTGTCAGTCATTAATTTAATCAAAGCATCTGCTCGTCCAACTTGACGCATCGTACGATAGGCAATGTCTTGTATTGCACCTCGCACTGAGGGAGCTACTTCATTTTGTGTAAATACTCGTGATAGTGCCTGAGGTAAAGCGACACCTTCTAAAACATAGGCAACAGCTTGCGCGGCACCGACTAAACTAAATGCTAAAGAATCGTTCTTAATCTCTAGGAGATTAATACCCGTTAGTTTAGTGGGGCTATTTGTGCTTGTTAAAGTGGTAGAGGTAGTTTGTTTAGTAGTTGAACTTGACTTGTTCGTAGTAGCGGATTGGGTACGCGGTTTCGCTTTGTTTGTCCGGCTGATACTTAAGGTTTTTCTCGTGGGTTCTGACATGATAATAAATGATGTTAAATACTTGGTTTATCGGGTAGTAGGTTTTGATCTTTAAGCCACTTCTGCACATCATCAAAAACGATAGCGGCTTCTTTTTCATTAAAAATTTCGTGATAAAAACCTGGATAAATAATGCTCTTCACTTTAGTCGTATGCCCGCTTTCCGACAATTTTTCCACAAAGGCTTTTGCTCCGCTTGGATTAACTACTAAATCGTCACCAGCGACTAAGACTAATAAAGGGACTTGCAGATTATGGCAATTTTTTTTTACATACGCCATCGTGTTTAACATACTTTGAAACAAACAAGCACTAATACGCGAATGTACCAAGGGATCAGTTTGATAATCCCTTACTACCTTTTGATCATGTGATAGATAGCGACCATTAGTACCATGGGTAACTGCTAAATGGGGGGTAATATGCCGAGCGATAGCAAATATAAATTTTTGAAAGCCACTGGTTTTTACCGATAGTGCGGGTGACGACAATATTAATCCCTTTATTGCTACCAATCCCTCTAACGCGACTCTACAAGAAAATAAACCTCCCATGCTATGAGCAAAAATAAGTGGTGGGCTCATTAGCTGAGTAGAAAAATCCTTAATAACTAGTTGGATGTCATTTAATAGCGTCGTTGTATCGGGAACATCGCCACGTGGTCCTTGCGATTGTCCATGTCCACGATGATCAAAACTCCTTACTCGAAAACCTAAAGACTGAAAAAATCTGGCCACATGTAGATAACGTCCTGAGTGTTCGCCTAATCCATGCATAAGCAAAATTCCTGGTGCATGGCTTGATAATGCTGGCCAATCACGAACGAAAATAGCGGTCTTATCACTGGTATTTAAGAAAAATTCTTGTATATGATTAAGCTGAGCGTTCATACTTTTGTCCTAGATTTTTTTTTATGTGACGCTAAACGATTGTAGTGTCTTACTACCGATTTAATTTTATTTGCTAGTGCTAGACACCCCAAATTACATCTACATGCATCTTATTTGCTGCCCTTAACATTTCTAATAATGGAAATACGCGAGCTGACAAACTAACGAATTCACGTTTTTGTTTTTTTTCAAATTCGTCTAAATCATTTTCATCGAAATCATTTAACTCGTCTAATACGCGATTTATTTTCCTATCTTGGGTGCACAAATCTTCAATTTTTTGTATTACTTGAGCATTTTCTGTTGCGGTAATAACCCCACGTTCAATATTTTTTCCTAACGAATCTAAAACGCTCTGTATGTGCGTTTTATACATGGTAATGTCGGCAGCGGCTTTAGATTTAAAGCATATAAGCATAATAGGATTCTTTTATTTATGAAAATTTGAGAGAACCAAAAAACATCTCTATCAATTCGGGGTTAAACGATTTTTCATTACCTAAAATCAGTACTTGAATCACCCATGGTCCACGTTGAAAAAATTTAGCGACTAATTTAAGTTGCTGCCCATCTTGTCCAGTTCCAACACCCACAAAAAAATCTTTTCCTAATTGGGCTGCTGCTAAAGCGTCTTCCTGTCCTCGAATATTTTTTAATAATCCCATTTTCATCGCGGCTAAAACTTGTTTTTGTTGTTGCTGTTCCACTTTTGCGTAAGCTAAGGCAAAACTTAAATGACCTGCATCAGCCGCTTTCATTGTTAAGTGAACTTTGATATCCGCTAAATTAACTTCGCGCGTGTGACTTGCACTTTTTGCTGGAAGTAAAACCGTAAATGCTGGTTCAGAATTAGTAACTTCACGCCAATCGAATTTTGGCGTACAAGCACATAACATCAAGCTTAAAAATAAAAAATAAAAAATTTTTTTCATAAAAATAATATCTACTCGGTATTCTCTCTTGAATTCAACAGCTTAGGACTTACGCAAAATTGCGCTGGCTAGACGCAGAGCCGAAGACAGTACTTTAGTACCTTAGTTTAGCAAATGGCGATAGCAACAACGCCAGCGTTTGTTTTGCGTAAGTCCTAAAGGTTTTTGTCATTGTAAAGCAGAGCACTTAATCGACCCAGTATTAACGAAATTAATATTGTCTCCTAAGCCTTTTAGGCGCACGCCATACGACCTATCGTCAAAAAACACCTTTAAGCCATCTCTTTTTACAGTTAATCGCATACCGTTCTAGCTATTTGTATGGCGCTGCTATTGTGTATCCATGGATGAGGCAAATTAAACCCGCATCCCTCTATCGATTTTTAATCTTAAAGGAATATTGCCATGACTACCCAAACTCAAAATCCCGTCCTTAACTTTTTTTTCAATCTCACTGATGCCGCTAAATATTTTTGGCACGCTTACGTTGATTGGACCTTAGATAGCTCATGGGGTAAATTATTTTTAGCATTTATATTTGCAATGATTATTGGCAGCGCTTTCTGCTTATATTCCTTAGTTAAATCAGCCATTCTTTGTACCTTACTAGTGAAAATTTTTATTCGTAAAGAAAAGTCAAACGAAGTCTTTCCGAATCATACTGAGGAAAATTAACATGAATGAGGATCACAAAAGTCGAGTTTTTTTATTCGTCATTGAAGCGAGTGATTTAACAAAAAAACTTTGGTGGAAATTTTTTGATTGGTTGGCTGTAATTTCTTGGTCTTACTTATTGTTTGTTTCTTTCTTAGCGATGATCGTTGGTGGAATTTTAGGTTTAGGTAGTTTTTTACCCTTACTTATTTTGGTATCTATCATGATCAAAAGTTTAGCTGGAGGGAAGCGCAGTGCAGAAATCGCGGCTAGTGATGCTCGCTTACGTGCGGATGTAGAAGCACTTGAACGGCGCGTTATTGAAGCAGAAATGGCTACCTTACAAGCACAAATTGAACCCCATTTTTTATTTAATACTTTAGCTTTAATTAGCCAATTAATCGAAACAAATCCGAGTCAAGCATCGATAGTTCACGACCATCTCATTAAATATTTACGTTTGGCTTTACCAAATAATCGAGAGCAAATTAAAAGTAAATTAGATCAACAATTGGAGCTATCAAGAGCGTATTTAAGCATTATGCAAGAACGTATGCAGGAGCGATTAACTTACGAAATTATTTGCCCTTCTCATTTGAAGCATTTGGCTTTTCCTTCAATGATGATACAAGCTCTTGTGGAAAATGCGATTACTCATGGTCTAGAATCTCAAATCGACGGTGGTCATATCACAATTATTGCTCGTCAAGGAGAACAGGAAATTCAACTAGAAATAAGTGATAACGGTGTAGGTTTTGATTTTCAAACTAAAGAAGGTCGAGGCATTAATAATATTCGTGAGCGTCTAAAAATTTTATACGGATTAAAAGCAAATTTAAGCATTGAAGTACCTGCTAGTGGTGGGACTCGGGTAACTTTACATATACCTCTTTCAATTGAAAATATTCGAAGCGCTGAGTAAGCCGCAATCATACCGATTTAAATCGAGTAGTGCGCGGTTTATTTTTTATACTGACTTAGTTCATTTTTCAGCTTTTTCTTCTTTAATTTAACAAGTTTATATATATGAATAGTAGTAATGGTTAACGTTGCTTATTTTTGTGGATAAGTCGATTTTTTTTCTACAAATCAAGCGGGTAGCGTAGTGATAAGTAGCGATAAAAATGGTGTATGGAAGAAGGACAGATGGTGCATAAAATCTCAAACTATACAAAAATCTGAATTACCAACAAAATATGCAGGTTTTTTCCACAAACTTATTCACAGAAATTATTTTTTAATTGTTGCTCATTTGCGCTAAAAAATAAATCTCAAGTACGCCTAAACTCATTAGTGCCGCAACTTTTTGTATAAAACCCTGAAAATCCATATGTGCATTTTCATTTGCGTTATCTGAAATAATTCGTAGTACAGCATAGGGCACATCAAAATCCTGACAAACCTGAGCAATTGCTGCTCCTTCCATTTCCACTGCTAATAGATCCGGTAAAAGAACCCTTAATTGATTCAGAATCTGCGCATCTTGAATAAATTGATCGCCGCTAGCGATCAGTCCCTGTTTTATTTGTACCCTATTAGGTAATAAATTAAACTGTTGTCGTTCATTTTCTTTAATCGTGTAAATCATTTTTTGACTTAGAAAATGTTGTGCGGCCCGAATCAGACAAGAATTAATATCGTGATTACTAAAGAAGCGACTTTGACCAGTAAATGGAATTTCAAATCGCGGACAAAGCGGTAGGGCATTCATATCATGCTGCAATAAAGCATTAGCTATAACGATGTCGCCTAAATGCAGATCTGGAGATCCGGCACCAGCTACACCTGACAAAATAACTTGGTTCACTTTAAATTGCTGAATCAATATTGCTGTTGTACTTGCCGCAGCTACTTTTCCGATTCCGGATAAAACACAGACAATAGAATTTCCCCAAAGATCACCTTGTAAGAATCGTCTATTTGCGATGGTATGAACAATTAGATTTTGTATCAGTGGCTCAAGTCCTTGCTGTTCTTCAGGCATAGCGAAGATGAGACCAGTTGTGTTTAATTTTTTTTTCATAAAGAGAAGTTTGTGTATGGTCGGTAAGCGCTGAGAGTGGTTTTAGGGCTTCTTGGGTCTTCTTTGGTCTTCTTGTATACAACTTGTTTACATATATATAGTAGTAATAGTTAAGGATGTGTTTTTTTGTGGATAAGGTGGTTTACCAATTTTAAATCAAGGGTTTAAGCTAAGGATAAAGACAGGTATAAAACTTGTACAGAGAAAGAGCAGTTTCTGTATAAGTTTTTTGGGGAAGAGATGTTTAAGGTTTTTCCACAAGTCTTAGAGTAGATAACCCAAGCTTTATCCACAGGAAAATAGATCTAAATATAATTATAAACCACCACAATTTACCGGGAGATATTTGGTTTTTTTGCATACGCCCTAGTCCTTAATCGTAGTGTGCTTTCATTTTCTTAGTAATTCTATTTTTTATGATGTTATCTATTGCGTCTTTAAGTTTGATGAATCGTTTGACGAATCGCTTGTCTGAAGTGTATCCCTCTGCGATACTTCGCTAGCAATAAATAATTTGACTGTTTATCATAGAAAGGCAGACGGAGATGGATTTTAGTAACCCTACGAGTATTACCTTCATTATCTATATTTTAGCGATGTTAGGAATTGGTTTCGCCGCGTGGCGTTTTACCAATAATTTATCTGACTATATTTTAGGTGGACGTAGTTTAGGTGCTTTTGTTACAGCAATGAGTGCTGGTGCTTCGGACATGAGTGGTTGGTTGTTGATGGGTTTGCCGGGAGCGCTTTATTTTTCTGGTGTATCAGAAAGTTGGATCGCTATTGGTTTAATTGTAGGCGCTTGGTTTAATTGGAATTTGGTTGCGGGACGATTGCGCGTGTATACCGAATTGACGAATAATGCACTGACGTTGCCGGATTATTTTACTCACCGATTTGAAGATACTAGCAAGCTATTGAGGGTGATTTCAGCGTTAGTAATCTTGGTGTTTTTTACGATTTACTGTGCTTCTGGTATGGTTGCCGGAGCGCGGCTATTTCAACAAACGTTTGGGATGAGTTATGAGGTGTCACTTTGGGCTGGAGCCGCTGCGACAATTATTTATGTATTTATTGGTGGTTTTTTGGCGGTTAGTTGGACCGATACAGTGCAAGCGACTTTGATGATTTTTGCACTCTTGTTGACGCCAACTATGGTGATTATGAATGTGGGTGGTTTTGATCAAGCGGTAACGGTAATTCATCAGCTTAATCCTAAATTTACCGATGTATTTAGTGGGACTTCTTTCATCGGCATTGTGTCTTTATTGGCCTGGGGTTTAGGTTATATGGGACAGCCACATATTCTGGCGAGATTTATGGCAGCAGAAAATTTTGCGACGATTAAGAGTGCGCGCCGAATAGGAATGATTTGGATGGTGTTATGTTTATTGGGTGCTATGGCCGTTGGGTTTTTTGGTATTGCTTATTTCGCTGCACATCCAGAACAAGCTGCTGCGGTGACCGCAAATAAAGAAACAGTGTTTATCTCCTTATCGCAAATTTTATTTAATCCGTGGATAGCGGGAATTTTATTGTCAGCGATTTTGGCGGCGGTAATGAGTACCTTATCTTGTCAATTGTTGGTATGTTCCTCGGCTTTGACGGAAGATTTTTATAAATCATTTTTCCGCCCGCAAGCTTCACAAACAGAATTAGTGTGGTTTGGACGTATGATGGTATTGGTAGTGGCGGTGGTAGCGATTATGATTGCGGCAAACCCTAAGAGTAGTGTATTGGGCTTGGTTAGCAATGCTTGGGCGGGCTTTGGTGCCGCTTTTGGTCCTGTGGTACTACTTTCACTGGTATGGCCTAAGATGAGCCGTAACGGAGCCTTAGCGGGGATGTTCGTCGGTGCTTTGACGGTGGTGGTGTGGGGCGAGTATAAATTTTTAGGATTATACGAATTAGTCCCTGGATTTATGTTTGGTTGTATTGCTATTTTCATTGGCAGTCAATTTGGTGCACCAGCATCTGAAAAAATGAAGGCAGCATTTGCAACTATGCGTCAGCAAGTAAGTTAGATTGTAAGTGGGGCGGAAAAATTTATTTTTTCGCCCTAATTGATTGCGTGCTTATACTATTTTATGCTGCCTTACGCAATTAATCGAGCAACTGCATTGCGCCATTGCTCGAGCAATGTGCTCGCTTGTTGACGTGGGATTTGTGGTACAAAACGTTTTTCTTCTCGCCATAAGTGGCTAATAGTATCTGTGTTCTCAAATAGTCCAACTTGTAAGCCAGCTAAATAGGCTACGCCCAATGCAGTAGTTTCTAAACATTGTGGACGTATTACGGGAATACCTAACAAATTTGCCTGAAATTGTAATAGAAAATTATTGCAGGCAGCTCCTCCATCGACTCTTAATTCTGTGATTGGTTTGCTTGCATCGTTTTGCATTGCAAGTAGTAGTTCTGTGCTTTGATATGCTATTGCTTCTAACGCGGCTCGTGCAATGTGAGCACTCTTCGTACCTCGATGCAGACCAAGAATAGCCCCTTTAGCGTTTGCGTCCCAGTAGGGTGCTCCCAAACCAGCAAATGCGGGTATAAAAATAACTCCATCACTATCGGGAACGCTCTGTGCCAGCGTTTCTATGTCCTTGCTTTGTTGAATTAGACCGAGATTATCGCGCAACCATTGCACCACCGCGCCACCTATAAAAACGCTACCTTCCAGGGCATATTGTGGTTGCTCTTGGGTTTGGCAGGCAAGCGTGCTGATCAAGCCGTGCTGTGATTTGCTACAGGTTTCACCGGTGTTTTGTAGCAGGAAGCAACCAGTGCCATAGGTGTTTTTTGCCATCCCTTGATGAAAACATGCTTGCCCAAAAAGCGCTGCTTGTTGATCGCCAGCGATACCAGCTATAGGAATTTTTTGACCTAAAATAGTCGCATAACCGAAATAATAAGACGAGGGATAGACTGTGGGAAGTAGGGCGCGTGGAATATCAAATAGATCGAGTAAGTCTTCATCCCATTGAGCGGTATGAATATTAAATAGCATGGTACGCGAGGCGTTACTGCTATCGGTCACATGTAAAGCTTGTTCGCTTAATTGAAATGCTAACCAAGTATCGACCGTACCAAAGGCGAGCTCACCAGCAATAGCACGGGCTTTTGCTTGCGGAATATGTTGAAGTATCCATGCGAGTTTACTAGCGGAAAAATAGGGGTCAATAACCAGTCCCGTTTTTTCCTGTATCGTTTTGGCGTGCCCTTGCTCTTTTAGTGTTTGGCAGTATGCATGAGTACGCTTATCTTGCCATACGATCGCTGGACAAATAGGAATACCTGTTTTTTTGTCCCAAACAATGGTGGTTTCACGTTGATTGGTGATTCCTATTGCGGCGACTTGGTTTGGTTTAATACCGGTATTTTGTAGGACTTGATGGATGGTGGAAAGTTGGCTATGCCAAATTTCCATCGCATCATGTTCTACCCAGCCAACTTGTTGAAAATACTGAGGAAATTCTTGCTGTGCCATACCTACTAATTTACCCGTTTGATCAAAAAGAATACTACGTGAGCTGGTGGTTCCTTGATCGAGGGCGAGTAGGTAGGGCATAAGTTTCCCTTTTATTTAATCTGTAATAATTCCACATCAAAAACCAAGTCAGAATTGGCGGGGATTAAACCATTTCCTACTTCGCGTGATCCGTAAGCGAGAGCAGCAGGTATGATCAGCGTACGTTTACCGCCTATTTTCATGCCTGCGACACCTTGATCCCAACCTAGTATGACCTCGTGCGCTCCTAGTTTGAAGCTGAACGGTCCGCGTTTGATTGAGCTATCAAACTCTTTACCGTGCTGGTCTTTTGCTTCGCTGTCTCGGAGCCAACCCGTGTAATGTACGCTCACTTGTTGACCTGCAGTAGCTTCTTTTCCCTTACCGATTTTTTTGTCTATTTTTTCTAGGCTAGGTGGGGTAATTACATCTAATAGTTCGATATCAAAAATCAGGTCCGCCCCGGGTGGAATTACGTTACCTGCACCGCGTTCGCCGTAGCCCATAGCTGAGGGAATGATGAGTGTGCGTTTGCCACCGACTTTCATACCAACAAAGCCTTGATCCCATGCTTGGATGACACGACCTGCTCCCAGCGGGAAGCTAAACGGACCACGTCCGATGGAGCTATCGAATGGTTTACCTTTTTGATCAGCTGCACTTGGATCAAGTAGCCAACCGCTGTAGTGGACAACCACGGTTTTGCCTGAGACCGCTTCTAGCCCTGTTCCTACCTGCGAGTCTATTTTTTGAAATTGAGTGGTTTGGGTGGGGGTGTTTTGCGCTGCACTAGCCACTGTACTGTCCACTTGTGTTTTACTATCTTGTGCTATGGCTGGATTGAGTAGCAGTTGACTTGCTAGGCTAAGGCTAATTAGGGTGATTACTTTCTTCATGGGATTTTCCTTGTTTTAGTTTTTCATAAACTTGCCGAGGGTACTTATTCGGGTTTGGTTTTGCTACTGTGTTTGAGCTTAGCTTCAAATTGTGTATCAAGTTTGCTCGGTTTTCGTGGTGCGGTTTTGTTTATATTATTCACGAAGTGAACGAAAGCGTCCATCTCTAAAGGAGCACATAGTTTTTCTGTCTTGTCTGCCGAGATATTGAGCGCGAGATAGAAAAGGGAGTTGGCGGTACTCACCATGGAGTAGGCCGTATTGTTGCTGCGTTGTTGCAAGCGCAAAACAGCATTGCTGGCTTTGGTGGTGCGGGGCATAGTGTGTATTTGTGAATGGCTAGAGTAGGCTTAATTGATTTATTCGTAGGACCCACGCAAAACAGACGCTAGCGTTGTTGCGTTCGCCTTGTGGTACAAAGTACTACCTGCGGCTCCGCGGCTAGCCAGCGCAATTTTGCGGAAGTCCAAATTCATAGTAAAAAAGGAGCCTTGCGACTCCTTTCGTTATTTTACTCTAGCTTGTTATGGAATTGGACCGTCACCAGGATCGATGCCATCACATTGACTGTAACATACAGAGTGACGCCAATTACAGTAGCCCCATGGTAAGTAAGTTCTTGACATACAATCATCATACTGTATGTTGCAAAACTCATAGCAATCTTGCGTTTTTGCGTATCCCAAGGAACTACCTAGGGTTAGGCAAAGTGAGAAACAGAAAAGACCAAGTTTCTTATTCATTTTAAAACTTCTCCTTACACTTTTTATTTTAGACGATATTGAGACCATAGCTACGCTTACACTTCATGCCGCCATTTACATGAGTTAAGAGAGCATATTCTAATATAGAATTCTGTATTCCGCATGATAAAAAGAAAAATCGACCATGTAATATGGTCGATTTTTTATAGGAATATTTTTACTTCATTACGAAACTTGCTGTGACGAAATAACGTCGACCTATGGTGTCGTAGGTAGATGGATCAGTCCCCGATTGAACGTTTGGTGAATAAGTGCGTGGTTGTTGGTTAAGGAGATTATTGATACCAGCGCGAATTGTCATGCCTTTGAGGAATTCATAGCTCCCACCCAAGTCCCAATAGTAAGTTCCTTTCACCCCCGTTAAATCTTCGCCTGGAAATAATGCGGCCATGCGATTGGTCATTTCACCAATATAACGCATACGAAGATCGACGCCGAATTCATTAATTTTGTAGCCGAAGTTAGTGGTTACTTTATTTTTTGGGAAGGCCTGACCTAGGGGCGTGCCGAAATATGGTATCGTTCCAGTGACGTCTAG
>JAIELM010000028.1 GCA_019752975.1 Undibacterium sp.
GAGAATGTTCGGAAAAAATGCGGGAGGATCACTGAATATTCTTGTTATATTTAAAAAGTCAAAACTTTAAGCTTAAAAATTTCTTTTTCCAGTATAAGCTTCACTTAGCCCAGAATTTCCATTAGGATTTGAGATGATGACGGATGCACTTTTCGCGGCAATTTTTGTGGGAATGAGGCTCAAATAGCGAGCTATGCAAAACAACAAGCAACGAAGAGCAGGAAAAATGACCGAAAATGCGCCGTCAGCACTCCAATAGCACCGAAGGTGCGCCTAATGGAAAATCTGGGCTAAGTTCGCGAAAATCGGAATGTAATTGCAGTCGCGTCGTCCTATGATGTGTCGGTAGTGGAGCTTTCATTGGCGTAGATCAAATGGGCCAAGACAATAGAGGGAGACGCAAGTGGGATACTATTTAAATTCATCGACCGATGAGCTTAGGAATTGGTTTGCACGAAGCGGAGTGGAGGATCCATTACGAACTTGTATTGGTCCGCTACCGCAATCGCGCGCTGCGCTTGGGCGTTGGGCTTCGAGCCGCCCCGATTCTCGAATTCATAGCAATATCCCGCATCCCGACTGTTATCGCTTAGTGCTGCTAATGGCACCTCTAGAGGCGCGTATTTGGAATAGTGGTGATGCGATTTGGGGAGGCATGATCGCCTCCAGTCGTTTTCGAATTTGTGCACCTAACGAAATAGGAAGTTGGAGTCGTGCTAGTGCGTGCGACATCGTCAACCTATTTATTCCCAAACAATTCGTTGAACAGCTAGCGTGCTTACGCGGTGAATCGCAGGTGGTGAGTTTGAATAGCACGCTCTTTACTTATGATAAAACGGTGTTCGAATTAGTGCAGACCATGTTGGACGCCGAAACGCTGTCAGGTCCCTTGGTCGCGCAAGTGTGTGATAGTGCCATGTTGATCTTGGTGAGTTATCTGCTGGAACACTATAGTAAGCCTATTGATGCAGAACAGAGTGCGGGAATTTCTTGGAGACGTCTGCGCAAGGTTCTTGCTTATATCGAGACACATCTAGAAACCCTACCTAGCAATGTCGAGTTGGCGGCTATGTGTGGCATGAGCGAGGCCTATTTTTCGCGTGAATTTAGACGCGCAGTGGGGCAACCGCCACATCAATATATGATGAAAAAACGAATCGAGTCCGCCAGTCAATTATTGTTGAGTGGCGAACACCGCGTTGTCGATATTGCCCATGAATTTGGTTTTAACGATGCAAGCCACTTTACACGTAGTTTTTGTGCCCAGTTCGGTATGACTCCAGCACAATATAAACAAAAGCGATGCCAAACATCGCACTCTTAACACGAGTTACTGAGTCGCTTTAATGGATGGCGGCACAAGGGCAACAACACAAGATACCTAACTCAAAAAGCGACTACATTCGTTTAAGAAATTGTGAGAGACGTTTTTTTTGGTTGCTTTTTTAGGTGTGTGTCTTGGCTTTTCTCTCGACTGTTGTGTTCGGCGTCACGTTACCGCGCACGAACTCACTCCTTCTGCGCGCCATCCCAATGCTCTGCGATTTTTCCGTTCTCGATACGGAACATATCAAACCACGTGGTTGTGTATTTCGTGCTTGCACTGGCAGATTCTGCAAGTTCGCGGACGAAGCTCAGAATGACGTAGTCGCCTTCGGCGACGATTGAGACGAGTGGCGCTTTTACTTTCGCTTCAATGGTCTTGGGTTTTGAGAACTTGGTGAAGAATTCAACAAATGCCGCACGGCCTGTTGGTACAGTCGGGTTGTGCTGAATATACGACTCTGCCATGTACTTCTCAGCAAGCTCCATGTGGCCGCCCTCAAACACCTCACGCCAGAAGTCGTAAACAAGACGCTTGTTGTCTGCGAGGCGAGGGTCGGTGCTCGCAAGTAACTTCTTATGATCGGGGTTTGCTTGGACAGCAACCTGAGCATATGAGGAGGTGGTTGAAAAGGCCAAGTACGCGACCAACATTATTGAGAAAAAATTACGCATTGAGGTGATCTCCAAAAAAAGGCTTATGACGCCCAACGCCGAGATCCCTTCGACGGTCAAAAATTTAAATAAAATGATCATTGGCGATTCTCGGTCGATTGACCTGTTGAGGCTAGTCCTCGAATTCATCTTTAACCTGAATGTCTCCATAGGTGTTCACCAATAAAATTAATACTACAAAAAATACAGTCCCACTGAGCAAAACTCGTAGAACGAAACTAGGCCACAAATCCCTCCCAGCAACGCCATAAACAAAGGGATAAATAATAAAGTCTGCGAAAATTGAGAGCACGAACGCACATAAAATTGGACCAGTTGTTTTACGTTTCAAGATAACGGAGCAGGAGCTACAAGCAAAATTACCACTAACCGTTAGCGCATTAATACGTACCCCGCACTTGGGACATGTAAGCGACATCATTTGCCTTAACGAAGCTGTATAAAAACCCCATCCACCAGCAAAAAAGTCAGTGGCATCGGAAGTTTTCAGTAAATAAATGGGAATGAAAATTTATGCAGCGAGTGTGCCGCAGTTTTCGTTTATATAGCAAGCTTTTTATGCTTCATTTCTGGGTTCGGCTAATGGGTGACCCGTTCTACGTTTTGAACTGTGAACTTGTCGCTGTCGCTCTCGCCGGTCTGCGTTATTAGCAATTCCGAAAAAGACATCCAACTCAAAAAGTAACTAAATAAGGTTAAGAAGTTGTGAGGGACGTTTTTTTGTTGCTTTCTTAGGTGGGTATCTTTGCTTGTTTGCTAGTTTTCCAGAGTATAGATCAAACAGCTATGTAGAGACTGTTGTCCGAGTCGAGCAGAACACACGCTTGAATTGAAAGATTTCTTGATCTTCATACAGCAACCGCGACACGAGTCGGTTTGCGCATCATTCCAAAATCGTGCAGTTCAAACCATGATTTTGACGTTCCATCGTATTGCTCTTGTGATGTACCTGCGCAGAAATTAACTTGATGTTTTTTGCTCGAATGTGCAGACCCACAGGCAATTTTCTAATCCATAAACATACACTAGGACTTCTTATGTACCGTTTCCTATTTTGCAGTATTTGCACAGTGCTGTTGGCATCGACAAGCTTTGCTGCCCAGCCTATTTCCCATCGCTATCAAGTCAAGATAGATCAAGCCGCCACCCGCGCCCACGTCGACGCGGAACTAACCATGGATGGCACCCAACTAGCACTGTACAACGTCATTCCCATGCCGAATTTACCCGAAGGTCAGGCAAGTTACCTAGAAAATCTCAAAATTACCGATACACAAGGGCAAGCAATTCCCTACAAGAATAATGGCGAAGGTGAATTCGAAATTACTGGAGCCGCCAATACGGCCAGCCGAAAAATTCACCTTAGCTATGACGTTCGTCTTGAACATGATCGTTTGGAGTGGCCGCCGGGTAACGAGGAAGTGCTATATCACACCGACGAAGGTGTGATGATGACTGGCTACACCTTATTTCTCGTTCCCAGTCAAACTATGAATGGGGAGACGCAAGTAGAATTTTTATTGCCAGCAGGTTGGCACGCTAATACGGCAATGCGCGCCGATACAAGCCATCAGCAAGGACACTCCATGTTCATTGCAAAAACAAGACGTGAGTTAGTCAATAATGCCTATTTCTTCGGTACCGCACACGCCGACCAGATGGACGCTGGTGGACTACAGTTAACACTAGTTTTAGGGCAGCGCTATTGGCCACAACGTCAGATGTTCAAAGATTTACTCGGTAAGCAATTGCATACCTATCTGCAGTTATTTGGTCATAAGCCGAGCGGCGAACGCTATTTGATCATTATTAACCAGGGCGATAGCGGTGATGGGGGTGCATTTTCCTCCAGCTTTAGTCAATTCCTCCGTGGTGACGCAGAACTTGCAACGCGCCAGATCTGGGGACGGGTATTAGCCCATGAGTTGCTACATTTTTGGAACGGCTTATCCTTAATTCCACAGGACGACAGAGAGGAATGGTTCAAGGAAGGGATTACCGACTATCTGACCATCAGTACCATGGCGCAAAACAAATTTGTTGATCAACGCTACGTACAACAATGGTTAGAAAACTTGAGTCGTGGCCAAACCGTGGCGCGCCGCGCACAAGGAATAAAAGGCAGCATACGTGATGCCGCAAAAGACAAGCATCAAAATTGGTTGTTGGTATATGGTGGAGGAAGTATCGCGGGTATAGCCTTGGATATTGAATTACGTAAAAACAGCAATAATCATCTTAGTCTCGCGTCGCTAATGCAGGCGATGTACGAGGAATTTGCACTCACAGGAAAACATTACCAACTATCTGACGTCGTGCGTGTTGCCAATCGTTTGAGTCATAAAGATATGACCCCAATGTTCAATCAGTTGGTCGAAAATCAGGGCATCTTTGATTTGGGTCCGATGTTCAATGATATCGGTTTGCAACTAGATCAGTATTTAATGTTAGAGCACAGTTTGCGCAAGAATCCGAAAGCAAGCTCGCTAGAGCGAGCGCGCTATTCACAAATTTTCGGCTCCAATTTCTAACTCAGCAATAACACTATGGTTTTGAAAATCGTAAGCAGCCACAAGGGCGGACGCAACCCGAGCCGTTCAACTTTGAAATTGACTTAGGTGGTAATTTAAAGCGCAGGCAACCAACGACGCCAACGACGCTAGACACCTAACTCAAAAAGTAACTAAATACGGTTAAGAAATTGTGAGCGAGGTTTTTTGGTTGCTTTTTTTGGTGGGTGTCTTCGCATGTTTTTCGCATGTTTGCCACTTCGAGCACAACTTCGGCCACGGCAAGCAGAATCTGTCCAAGCTGTTCGCGACCATGATCCTGCTCGCCTTCCTGTTGCACACCACGCTCGACTGGGTCGACACGAGCTATCGCGCAGTCCGTGAAATGTTGCCGTCACGCGGAACCTTCTTCGAGCATACCCGCGCCCTGACCCAGTACATTCTTTTCGAGGACTGGGATCATATGATGCGCTTCATGTACGATGGCCTCACCAAGCCCACGACACTGACTAAGACTATCATAGGTACTGCAAGACAAGAAGCGCCGGTATTATGTCTGAAATATCTGAATGTTGAATTGAGAATTGCTGCGTTTTAGGGGAGCGTCAGGTAACTGGTGTCTCTACCGCGCCCCTGAAAAAGCAACAAGATAATGTATTTCACAATTTCCTAACCGAATTTAGTTGCTTTTTGAGTTGGCTGTCTTGTGTCGCGGGCGAACTTCTGAGCAATTGGCGCAGAAAGTGGCTTTGTCTACCACGGCGATACAGCGGCGTATCAAGCGCTTACGTGATGAGCGAGTGATCGTCGCCGAGCAAGCCAGAATCGACCCCAAGGTATTCGGCCGTAGCTTGGCTTTGATAGTGTCGGTGACGTTAAAAATAGGACGGGCGGCCACTAATGCCCAATTTAAAAAAATGATGAATGAAGCGCCCGAGGTACAGCAATGTTATGCAGTGGCAGGGGAGCAAGATTTTGTGTTGATCATTTCTGTCAAGGATATGAGTGAATATGAAGTACTTACCCATCGTCTTTTTCACAGTAATGAAGCAGTACAAAAATTCCAAACCACGGTAGTGATGGAGGCCGTGAAAGTAGGACTACAGGTGCCGTTAGACTAAGCAGTGGGTTTAATATCAGTAACTGATGTTACGCACGGCACCATTTCCAAGACGTTTCCAAGATGCCCAACTCAAAAAGCAACTAAATACGATTAAGAAATAGTGCGAGATGTTTTTTGTTACTTTTTTAGGTGGGTGTGTTTGCTTGTTATGTGTTGGTTGGCGACTTGCAAACTGTCCAAGGAGTGTAGCGACTGATGCTTGAGCGACTTGTTATGCATTTCACCTTGGCCAAGGTTTGGGTGGCTCAACATGTTCTTCTAGCCCACGACCAGGACGTGAAGGAGGTGAGGTTGGGCGCGGTGGCGGCGCAGGTCGCGGAGGAACTGGCCTAGGTGGTTGTGGAGGTTGCGTAGGGCGAGTAGATCCTGTCATGTTCTATTCCTCTGGAAAATATAGAGACTCTGTGGGTATTTCTTGATTTACTTCTTCTGTAAGTTTAGCAACCAACTTTTCATTGGGAGTGTTTTCAGGTGGATTTGTAACTAATACCTTTTTCTTTTTCATTGCAGCTTCAAACATTTTTTTACTTGATGCTGAATAAGTTCCTTCATCTCTAATTTTCAATATAATTTCATATAGGTCATATTCGAGGGCTCTGTAGCCTGACAAAGTTTGTTCGTAAAATTTAATTTTATGCCCAAACTTTAAAAATGGCTTAAGAAAGCCGACGATAGCTGCTACCGCAGATATAAATTTCCATACAGCCAGTCCAGACTGAGTTTGTAAAAACAAAACCCCTGAAATTACTGAGCTTGGAGCAGCAATAGCTATAAGAATTTCAAAAGCGAAATTCCACTTTTCGTAAAAAACTAACCGACAACAATAATATTTAACATTAAGACGAGCTGACCGATAGTTGTCGTAAATATCCCAGATAGCGTTATTATTTCCCAATTAATTCTCCTTCATTGCATAACGAGGCTGTATAAAAACCCCATTTTGCAGCCGCAAAACGGGCATCATGGCAAAGCTTTTATTAAATAGGGATTGGGAAATTTGTTTCATTCGGCAAGTGTGCCGTATTTTTGGGGTTTCACGCAAGTATTTGCGTCTAATAAAGCCAAGTAGGGCGAGTGAAACCCGCGCTGTCTGATTAATCATCTGCGATAAACGATGTTAACCAAGGCGTTTTTTCACAAATACCCAATCGATATTTAGATGTTGTAAGCGATCACGGCGCGGGTTTCACCCGCCCTACAAAGCTAGGACGCTCCTGCGTGCCTGTGAGTCTGGACGATCCATTGGTTCTCGCTACCTTCTGCACCCATCTGTGCATGCAGTAAGGGTGACTGAGCCCCGTCCACTGTTCTGCCCGCGGCAGCGGGGCGTATTTTAATCCTGTTCCAACTTCTGAAACGGGAACATCTGCTGTTTCACAAAACCATCTGGCATGTAATCGCCCTGTACTCCATATTTTTCAGGGAAGCCATTTTGCCCACGTACCGCGGTTCCGAAAAGATAATCTAGGAAAGCATAATGTGCTGCGTAGTTTTTATCGATGGCGACGTCATCTGAAGAATGATGCCAGTGATGAAAATCGGGCGTTACGATGAAGTATTTTAATGGTCCCCAATTGACGTGCACATTGGCGTGATTAAAGACCGCTTGAAAACCCACTACCACGATATAGGCATCCATCACATTTTTACTAAAGCCCATCACGAATAATGCGCCCAATACCAAGACGCGGGTGACGACTAATTCCAACATGTGTTGACGCGAACCGGCTAGCCAATCCATGGTTTTAGCTGAATGATGTACCGCGTGAAAACGCCATAAAAATGGCACTTCGTGGTAAGACCTATGGGTCCAATATTGTGCCAAATCGGCGACTAACATGCAGAGTAGGAGTTGCGGTAAGAAATAAATATTTTGCACCCACATATGCACGCTATCACTGGCTAGCCAACCAAATAGGCGGTGGATCAAAAAATTTACCGTCAATAAAATCAGACCGACGATAAAGTGATTGACCGCAAAATGAATCAAATCAGTTTGCCACTCCGCCCTAAATAAAGTCTGCCCCTTATACAGAGGAAGAATTTTTTCAATTGCGACGAAGATCAAGGTTGAACCGAGCAAGTCGAGGATGAACCAATCGAGGCCTATGTAAGGTGTGTGATCAGGAAAATCAGCTACCGGTACATGCGAGCCACCGGCTATCCAGCATAGCGCAATCAAAAGAATCGCTGTGAAATGAATGCTGCGATTACGTTTTAAAATAATGTTCACCAAGCTTAGCGTACCGGAAATGATCATAGCGGCAAAAAGGATATGCCTGATCATGTCCACCGAATAAATATGGCGCAATTCTGGTGTGGTCAAATATTGAGGAAAATGAAAAGCCAATACCCCCAAGCTACACAAAATCGCTAAGGAGAGAGCGGTAATCGCACTAGCGATGTACGGTGTGACCAATGGGCCACTACGCTGAACTAAGTCAGTGGTTTGTTTGACCGCATTTTTCGCTAAATGCGGGGCGATTTTTTTAACGACACGTAAAGACTTGAAGGATTTTTTTGGTTTGTTATTCATCACCATGGCCGTTAAACGGAGTTGTTCAGAAAGCAGCAGTATAGCCATGTTTTTATCAATACAGCGGATTTACCAAAGTGCACTTTCAACTAAATTTGCAACAAAACTTTAGTGCAGTGATTTTATTTCTTCTCGGAATTGTTGCTAGGTGCTAATGTCTTAGCCTTGATCACTTTTTTACTTGGGAGAACGGAAATGAAACAGATCGTACTGGGGTGTAGTTTAATGGGCTTGGTTTTTTCTGCTTCAGCAAGTGGCTTGTCTTGCGATGATCTTAAGGTGAGCATAGAAAAAAAGCTGGAAGCTAAAGGGGTTAAAAACTACAGCTTAAACATCGTTGGCAAAGACAGTGAAAGTAAGAATCGTGTGGTCGGCACTTGCGAAGCGGGTAGTAAGAAAATTATTTATGAGCGCGCGAAAGCCAAAGAAGCTGCAGAGAAAACTTCCTAACTCACTTCTGAGTCTTTCAGCACGGCCTCAATTCTGCGATCAGGAATAAACCAAATGACTGCAACTGTGACGTAGAGGGCTTGGGAAATCGTAGGTGAGACAAAAGCGATACCAATGGCGAGCAGGTACAGCATGATTGAAATCTTGCCCTTGATATCGCTGCCTACGGCTTTCTTGATGAGCGATCCTTCGCCCGCAGCACGGATGAGGGACAGTTGTAAGATGGTATAGGCGATTGCGGCGAGGAATAAATTGACGCCGTATAGCGCGGTAGGTAAAACCGCAAAATAGTTCTCGCCCATCCAGCCAGTAGTGAAGGGCACCAAAGATAACCAGAAAAGTAAATGCAAGTTGGCCCATAAATTCGCGGCGGTAATATGGTGCGTGGCATGCAGCATGTGGTGATGGTTATTCCAATAAATCCCAATGTAGGTGAAGCTTAAAACATAGCTGAGAAAAACTGGGAATAGTGGCCGCAACGCTTCTAGATTTTCACCATGCGGCACTTTGAGTTCCAACACCATGATGGTAATGATGATCGCGATCACGCCATCGCTAAACGCTTCAAATCGCCCTTTGCCCATTGTTCAATTTCTCCTATAAGGTAATTATTCAGCCCGTGGTGTCCGCCATTCCCGAATAATTTCGGGAATCCGGAGCAGTAAATGTACAGCGCTTAATTTGCTGCACTTCGTGCAGTGAGGTTAAATACTGGATTCCCGCTAAAAGCATGCGGGAATGACGACTTAGATAATTTGCGGCATCTCGTGCAGTTAGGTTAATACTGGATTCCCGCTGAAACCATACGGGAATGACGACTTACATAATTTACTGAACTTCGCGCAGTGAGGTTAATTACTGGATTCCCGTTCAAAGCATGCGGGAATGACGACTTACATAGGTGGCTGAATAAATGCCTGATAACTTATAATTCCAGTCTATCTGATTTTGTCCGCGATGGAAATCTATGTCACCTCTCGAAACGAAAGATAATCTCGCCTCGCTTAGTTTTTACCAGGCTTTACAGTTTTGGTTAAAACTCGGTTTCATCAGCTTTGGTGGGCCGGCAGGGCAGATCGCTATCATGCATCAGGAGTTGGTCGAACGTCGGCACTGGATTTCTGAAAAACGCTTTTTACATGCGCTGAATTTTTGTATGGTTTTGCCCGGCCCTGAGGCGCAGCAATTGGCTACCTATATTGGTTGGCTCATGCATGGAACCCGTGGTGGCATCATGGCTGGTCTATTGTTTGTGTTGCCTTCTTTGTTGATCATCATTTTTCTGTCTTGGTTGTATATCGCTTTTGGCGAACTGTCCTTAGTGGCGGGTTTTTTGTATGGCATCAAACCAGCAGTGACAGCGATCGTGATTCAGGCAGTGCATAGGATAGGTACGCGGACGCTGAAAAATTCCAGTTTGTGGTTCATCGCAGGCGCTGCATTTTGCGCTATTTTTTTATTCGATATTCCTTTTCCATTGATCGTTTTGTGTGCGGCAATGGTAGGGTATTTGGGTGGGCGGTTTTTACCACACCACTTTAGTGCCAAGAGTAGCCATGGTAATGTGAGTAAATCGTATGGTGCTGCGCTGATTGATGACCATACGCCGGCTCCGTACTACGCGAAATTCTCTTGGTTAAGTTTGAGCAAAGTGGTGGGTATGGGTTTACTTTTGTGGAGTCTACCCATGTTATTTCTAGTCACCCAATTGGGATGGGATCACCTCTATACACAAATGGCGTGGTTCTTCACCAAGGCCGCGCTGCTCACTTTTGGTGGCGCGTATGCGGTGCTGCCCTATGTCATGCAAGGCGCTGTACAGCACTATGGCTGGCTCAGTACCACACAAATGTTGAATGGCTTAGCTTTGGGTGAAACCACGCCTGGCCCTTTAATTATGGTGCTCGCTTTTGTGGGATTTGTTGGGGCTTATGTGAAGGCGGTATTTGGCCCCGAGCAGCAATTTTTTGCAGGTGCGGTGGCGGCTTGTTTGGTGACTTGGTTTACCTTTTTACCCTCCTTCATTTTTGTCTTGGCGGGTGGTCCCATCATTGAGGCTACACATCAAGAAGTTCGCCTGACCGCACCGCTCACTGCGATTACCGCAGCGGTGGTGGGAGTGATACTCAATCTCGCGCTGTTTTTTGCCTACCATGTGATTTGGCCTAGTGGTTTTAGCGGCAGGTTTGATCTGGTTTCGTGCGCAATTACACTGCTTGCCGCAGTCGCCTTATTACGCTTTAAGATGAACGTGATGGTGGTGATTGCGGCGTGTGCGGTGCTTGGCTTGTTAAGCCATTTTTTCCGTGGCTAGTTGTGTTTAGTCGTATTGAGTTTAATCGAGAAAATCGGAATATTCTTTTTGCGCGTAGCCCTTACTATTTTTCCACGGTAGTGCAGTGGATAATGTGCTTGAGGGCGTCACTCCCACGCGGCTAAAGAATTTTCCAGCTTAGTCGCCACTTTCGATGACCACCGCAATTTGTCTTTGCTGGTCCCACAATATACGTTGAAAAATGCCGTTTTT
>JAIELM010000475.1 GCA_019752975.1 Undibacterium sp.
CCACGCCATTAGCACCAGCTTCCATCGCAGCGTGGGCATCTTGCGGGAATTCTATGTTCGCCAACAAATTGATTTCCACACCGTCTAAGGTGATGGCGGGAGTTTTTTTGAGCTTAGCAAGCTTCTTCTTCTGCTTAAGCAAACCAGCTTGCAGGAGACGGTATTGCGCAATTAACAGAGGTGAGGGGGCGACTATCACCACCCCAGCATCGCTATCAATGATCAGCCAGTCATCTTGCAAAATCATCCGAGTCGCATTCCCTAATCCGACAACCGCGGGAATACCTAGACTTCTAGAGACGATCGCGGTATGCGAATTTGGCCCGCCCTCATCGGTGACAAAACCGGTAAAAGCACCATCCCGAAACTGCATCATGTCGGCAGGAGAAATATCTTTGGCCACCACGATCATATTCGCGTTCTGCTCATCGACCCCGATGGCGCGTGGGATTTGATGTGCACTGCCAGTCAAGACTTTTAATACTCGCTCAGCTACTTGCTCAATGTCGGCTTTACGTTCACGCAGATATTCGTCTTCAATTTCATCGAACTGTGCCGATAAAAGATCCACTTGCGTCACCAAGGCCCACTCGGCATTGTAATGGCGTGTACGTATCACATCTAGGGGCGCCTCCGACACCATAGGGTCGGACAAAATTAGGGCATGTACATCCAAAAATGCACCGAGCTCTGTCGGTGCATCATTCGGCAAATCCGCCCACAAGGTTTGCAAATCCAATTGCACTTGCGCGATTGCCGCCTGCAGACGCTGCACTTCCGCTTCGACTTGTTCCTGAGCGATCAAGTAATGTTGCACATCAAGCGCAGCGGGACGCAACAAATGCGCACGGCCGATGGTAATGCCCCGCGAAACCGGAATACCTTGTAAGCTAAAAGATGTCACTACTGTCCCTCACCAAATCTATCGTTGATCAAAGCAGCGATCGCGTCAAAGCAAGCTTGCTCATCTTCACCATTAGTTTCCAGCAAAATTTTACTGCCCTTACCTGCCGCTAACATCATCACGCCCATGATAGATTTGCCGTTAACTCGACGGTTATTTCTGGTCAGCCACAGCTCGGACTTATATTTAGCCGCCAATTGAGTCAATTTAGCAGAAGCTCGCGCGTGCAGTCCCAGCTTATTAATGATTTCGATTTCTTGTTCTATCATATGCGCTTCGCTTTTAGAGTTGATTAGGACTTACGCAAAATTACGCTGTCTAGCGCCGGCCCTCGAATGCTTGAATCGGGGGCGCGAAGACTAAGGCAGTACTTTAGTACGACGAGGCGAATGCAACAAGGGCAACGTCTGTTTTGTGTAAGTCCTATATGATTTAAATCTTGATGATTTATTACCGCGATGGATGCCTAGGTTTCGATGATACTTTCCACTTCCACCTCCACACCGACGGTTGCTCAAAGCAGTCGCCGTTATGTATTAGAAATGCGCGGCTTTAGCGAAGCTGAAAAAAGCATGTTGGCCTCCACCTTTCGCCTCACCAGTCGTCGCGCGATGTACTACGTCGAGGCCAGTGATGCGCTGCAACGCCCCGATATCTACCTTATTAACGCCGACAACCTCGCTGAGTTAGCAGCCTTGACGCAGCAAGATTTGGGTGCTCCCAATGCGCATTCTCCCGCGGTGGTGGTTGGCCGCACACCCGTAGCCACGGCTTGGCCTTATCTTGCTAAGCCGATTCATTGGATGCGTTTATTTGAACATCTTGATCAAGAGATGCAGGCCGCTTTGCGGGAACGCAGTCGTCGACAACCTCATTCCAACGATCACTGGAATGGTACAAGTTTTCGTCGTGCCAGTGATAAGCTCAATGCACCCAGAGCAGCTTACGTTGATGAAGTGGTACCCGAGTCGGTGTTAGTCGTCGATGATAGTGCCACGATACGCGCCTTTATGCGCATTAAACTTGCCCCATTTAATTTTGACGTGGACTTTGCCGAGACCGGTGAAGAAGCGATCGCGAAAGCCGAGCTTAAAACCTATGCTTGTATTTTTTTAGATATCATGATGCCTGGTATCGACGGATATGAAGTGTGCAAACGAATCAAAGCCAAGCCAGAGACGAAGAAAAGTGCGGTCGTGATGCTGACTAGTAAATCCTCGATGATAGACAAACTCAGAGCTACCTGGTCGGGCTGCGATGCTTTTTTAAGTAAGCCCGTGGCGGAAGATGATCTTTTAAGTACCGTAGCTAAATTTCTGCCGAGCGCTAGAGAAATGATGTAGGGTGTGCTTACACTTTTTGCGAAAAATTTTAGCTGATTGCGACCCGATTTGAGTGAGGTCGCTAGGCTTACTCTGTCGCCGTTCAACGATACACATCGCATCGATGTGAGATGCTTAGCCTAGCTCCTCGACTGTGTCGTCTGTTTCCCTGACGATGAGTGCAGGTGCGGCAACGGGCAGTATTAATTCAAAGCTTGTGCCGCTGCCGATTTGGCTCCTGACTTCGATGCTGCCACCTAGTATTGCAGTGATGATGTTATAGCTGATGTGTAGCCCAAGACCGCTTCCACCTTGCCCCATTCTTGTGGTGAAAAACGGGTCAAAAATGCGATTGAGGTTGGATTCACTAATGCCATTTCCATTGTCGCTGATCTGTATTTTTACTTGCAGCGCATTAATCAACTCGGCAGTGATACGAATTTCGCCGTTATTTTTTTTATCGAAAGCGTGTACCAGTGCGTTGATAATCATATTGGTGATGACTTGACCATACGGGCCAGGATAACTGTCCATCTCGATGTTTTCGGGAATCTGTATGTGCACCTGATGTTGCTCGCGCCGCAATCGTCCAGCTAAGGTTGAGACGATCTCGGTGGTCACCGTTTTGAGATTAAATTGACGTCGCTTATCTGAGGTTTGATCAACCGCAATTTGCTTAAAACTGGTGATGAGTTCTGCAGCATTGGATAAGTTACGTATCAATAGTTCGCAGGCGTTTTTTGTGAGCGAGCTGAAATGCAGAAGGCGTGAGCGTTTGATGCTACCAGAATGCACCTCGTCTAATAGTTGGTCGCTTAGTTCATCGAGTGAGCTGGCAGTTAATAGGCTATTTCCAATTGGCGTATTGAGTTCATGCGCTACGCCAGCAACTAAAGAACCCAAAGCCGCCAATTTTTCTTGTTCAACCAGCTTGTTTTGCGCCAGTTGCAGTCGTTGATAAGAGTTGGCATTGTCCAAGGCTACCGCTGCGTAGGAACCTAGTGAGCGGAGTATGTCGATATCGTTATCATTGTAGATGTTGGGTTCATCACTTTGAACCGAGATTACGCCCATGACTTGATCCTTAAGAATGATGGGGACATATAGCGCTGAGCGTGGTCTCGGTGAGGCACTACCATCGACGGTTGAAATTTGTTTGTTGTCGAAATCGCGACCGATAAAACGATCGAGTTCTCGCGTGTCAATGACTAAATCATCGACCAATAATTCTTTCGCGGACAAGACACATTGGGTGGCCGGCTGTTCGCTCGCTTCAAGACTGCGTTGATAGGCTTGTACCGATCTATGGTTTTCGATGACATAGTCAAAGCGGATGACACGACGGGTCCAATCAACTATTCCAATCCCGAAGGTATTTCCTGGAATAAGTTCTTGCACATACAGGTATAAATTTTTTTCTATCGCTTGCGTATCTAGTGAAGCGGTGATTTGACGCCCCATCTCCGCCAATAAAGAAATTTTATGCCGCGCCCTATCCGCGGCGTCCTTTTGTAAGATCGCTTCGCTGGTACGTTCGATGATTTCTTTTTCGAGTTTTCTTTTGTTTGCCCGTAGATGCATGGTGTACAAATGGATGCCGCCTAGGCTGACGGTGGCGATCAAAAGAGTCCACAGCGCATACGCCCAGTTGCTGCGATACCACGGAGGCAACAGGGTGAACTGATAACTCACTTCCTCTGTCAAGGTACCATAGACGTTCTTGGCCCTCACCTTAAAGCGATATTGACCTTCTGGGATGTTGGTATATTCTTTGGAACTCACTTGACTCCATCCACTCCAGTTTTTGTCAAACCCTTCCAGTTGATATTGAAATTGCGTACTGCTTGGTTTTTCGTAAAAGCTAGCGGAAAACTCAAACATCAACGCATTTTGTTGGTAAAGAAGTTGCGGTGTATGTCGTGCTTCTTGGGATGCTTGAAATACGGTTTCTGCGTTGGCTATCATCTTGCCCTGCGCACCATATGCACCGTCGAAAATAAGCTCCTTGGTATTGGCCGATACTTTCCTGATCATCGCGGAAAATGCTTGCGCATAGTTTTTGTGCGCATTGGGTTCGATGCGATATAGATTTTCGCCCGGCATCCAGACGCTACCATCTGGATGGACATACAGCGCTTCGCTGCTTTGGGGTAAACCGCGAAACGCTTGGTCGTTCATTTGGAAAGTGCCATTTTTATTTTTTTGTATCCAGCGCACATCTTCTGTGGTCCGTAATATATATCCACCTGCGTCATTCGATTGAATTTCAATGATAGGCAAACTACCATTACTAAATTGTTCGCCAAAGCGTGCATCGGGCTTAAAATGAGTCATCTCCTTGGAGTCAAGCCAAGCGGCAATTGGCGCACTATAAATTCCTTTGGCAGAGGCCGAAAATAGCGTGTCGTTGATGAAATTGGCTCGGTTGGAAGCGAGCTCAGGTAAACCATGCGCTACGCCGATATGCTGTAGAAGTACTTGGCGTGGATCATTGCCAGTGAAATGCATGCGTATTAAACCTTGTACTTCGGTGGACAGCCACAGATCACCACTGGAGTCGGCGGTAATGCGTCGAATATTTTCCGGTATGTCGCTGACCGCACCCAAGAATTTCCAGTTGCCATGCTCGCGTTGAAATATTTCAAGGCCGCCCATTTTGCCCATGAACAGATGATCCGGCCAACGTTGCGAGCTTCCCAATGCATAGCCACCTACGCCTGAATCGGCTACCCGATAGGCTTTGTCGTCGATTATTTTGTAAAGGCCACGACCCGAGACCACCATTAAATCGCCGGCGACTTCTTTGAACTGCCAGATCTCGCTCGGACTATCTTGAATCGGGATGAATTGCGGCGCATCTTGTTTGACGCCGTATTGATATGGCGCTAGTTTCAATAAATGCTGATAGGTTCCAACATAGAATTGCCCCTGATGATAGATGCTGGAAATACTAATTCCCTCTATGCCGTTACTAGCGCCAAAGCGTGATTGCGGGACGCTTAACTCAACGTAGGAAATACCCGAGTTGGTTGATGCCCATAAGTTATTGGCATGATCCATCATGATACCTGCTACGGTATTGTCGATTAGTCCGGCATTGCGATTCAGGGCGCGTTGTACTTTTCCCTGCCGATTCAATAGCAAGATGCCCCCTTTTACAGTACTCAGCGCAAATAACTCACCGGCCGGAATCATTTTGTAGAGGAAGAGTTTTTCTGTATCGACCATACTATCAATATCAGTGGTAAATTTTCGCACCATATCCGGCTTGAGCTGGCTAGCGTCGGGGCGATATTTCTTTGTCGCCGCATTCCATAAGGACGTGAAATCGAGTAGGAGGAAATCACCAGAAACTCGTCCGGCCAATATTTGATGCGGTGCAAATTGTGCCAATACGACGCGTTTGCCATTGGCTACCTGCGCAAATTCGGGAAGCGGAATAATTTTCCCCTCATCGATTATGCTAAGGCCGAGCTTGCTGTCGATATACACCAAATGATCATCGATAACCACTGCTTGTGAGGACGCAAACTTGCCATCAAGTGCGCTAATTTGACCTTGAAACAGGCGAAAAATACGACTGCGGGTCAGAAAATAGACGCCATGGGAGGTGGCTTCGATTTGCCAGACATCGTTGAAACTGGCTTCGTTTTTTGGAATTTGATCACGTAAGGAAATGGACTGTATTTTGCCTTTCTTGTCCACTGAGAGATAACCAAAATCACCGATGGATCCATAGTATATGGTTTGGTCAGAAGCGATCGCAAGCGCACGGATCATGGGATTCCCAGTGAGGGAAATATTCTTCCAACGTTGCCCGTCAAACTCAAGCAAACCGCTTGAGTTTCCAAAATAAATAATGCCCCGCTGATCTTGAACCGACACCCAATTCTGGCTATGTGCTTTATAGGTCTTTGCATCGTAGTTAGTGATGAAAGGTGCGCCTAAGATGGTGGCGGAGGAGGTGGGAGACGGTGTGGCTTCTCCTGTCGCAAGCGACGACAGGCAAGTCAAACTCACAGCAATTAGCAGCTGATATAGTCGATCTAACTTCGTGTGGACAAGTCCACTACAAGAGCTCAACATAGCTTACTCATTTTGTCAAAAGTAGGGTGAGAACTTCATTGGAAAATCACTTTACGCGCAAACACACTGAGCTAATGCCTTACGCTGTTTTTTTTCCGTACGGCACTAATTTAGCACCGAATTTGTTGATGTAGGGTAGCAAAATGTTCTAAATAGTGTTAAACGCTTGCAATTCCTATGGATTTGAAGGGCATGACATCATCTTTAACAATTGAGTTGGTAGAACCTGCTTCCTGTGATTCAGTTTGCCTCTGAAGTTGAGACTTAAATTCAATTTAGAAGCACAAGTTGGAAGCACAAGTGAGAAGCACAAATTAGAAGCGCGAGTCAGTCGCAACGCTTTTGGTTTGTGACGATTGCGTTTGTTTATAATCGGTGCCACACTGCTACTGCCTCTAGCGTATTACTTGACTTTATCCACCTAAATTATTTCAGTGCTATGGAACAAATAAGGGCAATGTTTGAAGCATTGCGTGTCAATTATCTGCGTGAGTTACCTTCGCACATCGATGAGGTCGAGCAGTTATTGTTGGCGCTTGAGCGAGGATCTTTCGATCTTGAGATTTGTCGCGATATTTATGGGCGTGTACATAGTCTTAAAGGTAGTGGCGGTACTTATGGTTTGCACCTGCTTTCGGACGTATGTCACCCTTTTGAAGACCTAATTACTAGCCTGCTTGAGAACCCCATCTCCTTTAAAGACAGATTCTCTAAAGCTTCGTTTATATTCGTTGATTTACTGCGTACAGTCTATAAGGCGTATGTCAACGGCCAAGAACCGGGAGAGGAAGTCAAGGAAGTATTAAAGAGCTTGCGCCAGCAAATAGCACCAACCGAGAAATCCGCGATGATCGTCGAGAGCTCGGAATTAGTGGTAAGTATTTTGCGTGATATTCTCAAGGCTAAGCACTTCAGAGTTGAAGTGGTCAATGATGGATATTTGGCCTTGGGACGATTGCTGTCCGAGCCATTTGATCTACTCATTACGGGATTAGAAACCAAGCGTTTAAATGGCATCGCTTTGATTAGTGCCATGCAAAAATCTGGTTCGAAATCGAGCAAAACAAAATCGATCTTATTGACTGCCACTACCCTCAAAATAGGGCAGGAAATTCCTGATTACGTGGTTAAAAAAGATGCCAACTTAAAAGAGATTTTTAAGTGCATTCTGCAAGAGGTGTGGTAATTGTTTAGAGCGCGATAGCTCGGTATTTGAGCCTATTACCAATTCTTCTTACTGTATATTTCTATCAGTCCAGCAATATTTTGTAGCGGACTTATTTTGTCTACCGCCCCTAACTTAACCGCTTCTTTTGGCATCCCATACACTACACAAGTCTTTTCGTCCTGTGCGATGGTTTCTGCTCCAGCATCGTGCATATCTTTCATTCCCATTGCGCCGTCGTCGCCCATGCCAGTCATGATGATACCGAGTGCGTTACGTCCGGCGCATTTTGACACGGAACGAAACAGCACATCGACCGAAGGCTTATGGCGGTTGACCGGTGGACCATCGATCACTTCAACATGATATTGTGCGCCGCTGCGTTTGACCATCATATGCCTTCCACCTGGGGCGATCAAGACGCGACCCGCGATCACTCGGTCGCCATTTTTTGCCTCTAGTACTTCTACTTCAGAGAGGGTATTGAGGCGCTCCGCAAAGGCGGCAGTGAATTTTTCTGGCATATGTTGCACAATGACGATACCTGGCGCGGTACGCGACAATTGGGTGAGAACTAATTCTAGCGCTTGGGTGCCACCGGTGGAGGTGCCTATGGCCACCAATTTATCCGTGGTAACCGACATCGCCACTGCGGGGTGTTCTCCTGCTGGCATCACTTGCGCGATGCTTAGTTTGGCTGGGGGATTAAAGGCTGCCATCGTCATCGATTTAACAAAGCGCATGTTGGCCGAGGCCGCTGCTTTGACTGCTGATACGATGTCGCCGTCATCTTGCTCTAAGAAATTTTTTAGACCCGCCTTGGGTTTAGTCACTACACATACAGCGCCTGCCGACATCGCCTGCATCGAAGTGGCTGCGCCTTTTTCGGTTAGCGTAGAACAAATTACGACCGGGGTAGGGCGTATAGACATAATTTTTTTTAAAAAAGTAATTCCATCCATGCGCGGCATTTCTACATCTAGCACAATGACATCCGGCCACTGAAGGTTCATTTTATCCATCGCAAATATGGGGTCGGAAGCTGAGGCAATGACCTCTATCGACGGATCTTTTCCTAACAATGCTGTGAGGACCTGGCGCACGACGGCGGAATCATCTACGATCATGACTCGGATTTTTGGTGTAGTCGTCACGGAAGCCCCCCTTTTTCTACATGTTTGACCCAGACATCGCCAGACCATAATTCAAACATGATATTGCGATGACCATCGCCACCTAAGTGTTGTGACTTAACTTTGAAATTGTGTTGCCGTAGTAGGGTATGGCCCATATCAATATTTTTATCGGAAATGGTAAAGATGCTTTGTTCATGATGTGGAAATTGATTACCTCCGCCGAAGATTTTTACTTCATATTCGCGGGTATGTGTTCTTGAGACTTTGATTTCGTGCAAAAACATTTGCATCGCGTCCTCAGCATATTTACCATCCAAGTGCGATTTATGCGCATTGCGGTTATGCTTTGGCAGCATATAGTGACACATTCCGCCGATTTTTTTTTCTGGGTGCCACATAGTAATGGCAACGCAAGAACCTAAAATCGTGCGGATACGGGTGTCACAATCCCCAAAATAAAATTCTCCAGGTTGTAAAAAAATATCTATGTAAAAACTGGGTTCTTCCATAATTTCTCATTTCGCTGTTGAGTCTACCTATGATTAAGCGGGTGCTCGTCGATAAATAGAAGGACTGACCATCTGCAGGGGCGAATTTAATCCGTTCAAAGTTTCGGAGTGACTCACAAAAAAATAGCCGCCTGGACGCAATTTTTCGTACAGGCGTTGCAATAATTTTTGCTTGGTTTCCATATCAAAATAGATCATCACATTGCGTAAGAAAATCACCTCAAATAAGCCCAGGTCTGGCAGGGCTTCTATCAAATTAGCTGAGCTGAATTTGACTTTTGCTCTAATTGTATTTTCCAACAAAAAAAAATCTTCGTATTCTTCGCGCCCCTTCAAACAATATTTCTTCAGCATCGCTATGGGGATTTTTTCTGCCGCTGACATCGGGTACAGTGCCCGCTTGGCTTTTTCTAAAACCCGGGTGGAGATATCGGTACCGACCACTTCCCAGCTATCTCCGGGAAAATACTCAGCCAATGTCATGGCAATAGTGTAGGCTTCTTCACCACTAGAGCTGGCAGCACTCCAGACTCTGATGCCACGTTGTTTCGCGTATTGAGCGAATACCGTATTTTTCAGAAATTCAAAGTGCTTAGGTTCACGAAAAAAATAAGTCTCGTTGGTGGTCAGTAGATCAATGGCGGCAATGGTTTCGTCTTCATAACCGGGGCGACCAAGCAGGGAAAAATATTCAGCATAACTGGACAGTCCCCGCGCTCGCAAACGCTTATCTAGGCGCCCCATCACCATCGCCTGTTTTCCATCATTGAGCGAGATGCCCGTACGTTCATATAAAAATCGCGCTATCCATTCGAATTCT
Source organism: Undibacterium sp. (assembly GCA_019752975.1). Lineage (GTDB taxonomy): Bacteria > Pseudomonadota > Gammaproteobacteria > Burkholderiales > Burkholderiaceae_D > Undibacterium. The sequence goes on from JAIELM010000475.1 coordinate 9,943, forward strand.
TTGGCCTGCAATGGGGCGGGATTAGCGCCCCTTGCTGAACTAGGTTTCATTATCTGGCTCCGTACCAGTGCTTCCTGTCAGCATATTTTTTCCCAATTTCGTCATCTCTTCCAACGACAGAACTTGATTTAAATTGAGCACAATGATGAAACGTCCGCTATGCTTGGCCATGCCACTGATGAAGTCTGGTCTGATCTTAGCGCCAAAAGAAGGCGGCGGCTCAATGTCTACACCAGCAATATCCACCACTTCATTCACCGCATCGACCATGACGCCTATGCTTTGACTGTCGGCCACTTCGGACTGTTCCATCTCGATGATGACGATGGAAGTACGTCGTGCCACACCCGTTGTGCCACGGCCAAAGCGGGCGGCTAAATCGATCACAGGAACGACTTTTCCTCGTAGATTAATCACGCCTCGAATAAAGCTGGGCATCATCGGTACTTCGGTCAGATCGCCGTACTGAATGATTTCCTTGATGTTGAGAATCCCCAAGGCATAGATCTCCCCACCAAGCACGAAGGTGAGGTATTGCCCCGCTTCCGGCATCCCTGTGGTGTCGGTGGTGGTGAGGGCGCTCCTTGCGGCTCCCGCTTTGCCACCCTTATGTGCTTCTGCGATGTTGCTCATCACCTGCTCCTAGAAACGTTCAAACTTGGCACTGTTGATCCCAGCTCCGCTCATTACTTTGCTTCGCTTGGGCGCTGCCATTGTGTGCTTGGTGTTCGCTTTGTCATGAGCACCGCTGACGGTTTTAGATTTTGTGCCGCTTTGTTCTATGTTAAAGAAGCTCAGCAGTTCGGTCAGTTGCTCGGCTTGGCTAGTCATTTCTTCAGCGGTCGCCGCCAACTCTTCACTTGAGGAGGCGTTTTGTTGGGTGATCTGGTTCATCTGACTCATGGCGCTATTGATTTGACTCACGCCGGCCGACTGTTCTTGTGAGGCGGCGGCAATTTCTTGTACCAGATCCGAGGTGCGACCAATTCCCGGCACGATTTCGTCGATCAACTCACCGGCTCGTTCTGCGGTTTTGACGCTGCCGCTAGCCAAATCACCAATTTCTTTGGCCGCAATCTGGCTACGCTCTGCTAATTTACGCACCTCGGCGGCGACGACGGCAAAGCCTTTGCCATGTTCGCCTGCCCTTGCTGCTTCAATCGCGGCATTCAATGCCAGCATATTGGTTTGGTA
>JAIELM010000497.1 GCA_019752975.1 Undibacterium sp.
TAAAGCCCAACCTTCGCAGATCTCGGCGCGCGCACCCATTTGCTCGCAACGCTGTTTCAGGTAAGCGAGCTCTTCGTCGCTATCGCTATTAAATCGATTGATCGAAACTACCGCGGGTAAGCCATAGAGCGCGATATTTTCCAGATGTTTTTCCAAGTTGGCAAAGCCATTTTTCAAGGTATCTAGATTCGGTACGGTGAGCGTTTTAAGATCTTGTCCGCCATGGTATTTCAAGGCGCGTACCGTGGCGACGATAACCACAGCAGAAGGACTGAGGCCGGAGTAAGCACATTTGATATTGAGGAATTTCTCCGCGCCGAGATCGGCACCAAAACCCGCTTCGGTCACCACGTAATCAGACAAAGATAAACCTAATTTGGTGGCTAAAACCGAGTTAGTACCTTGTGCGATATTGGCAAAAGGGCCGCCGTGAATAATCGCTGGATTGCCCTCTAGTGTTTGAACTAAATTCGGCTTGATGGCGTCCTTTAACAAGGCAGCCATCGCACCTTGCGCTTGTAAATCTCGCGCATAAATTGGCTTATTATGATAAGTGTCGCCGACATAAATATTGCCTAGCATTTCCTTCAAATCTTTAAACGATTCTGCTAGACATAAAATAGCCATAATTTCAGAAGCGGCGGTGATATTAAATCCAGCTTCACGTGGATTGCCACCCGCTTTGCCACCCAGACCAGTAATGATGCTACGTAGTGAGCGATCATTCATGTCCATCACACGTTTCCATTTGACGGTGCGTGGATCGATACCAAGATTTTCTTTGTGCAGATAAATATTATTGTCGATCAGCGCTGCCAAGAGGTTATTGGCTTTTTCTATCGCAGAAAAATCTCCTGTGAAATGGAGATTGATGTCTTCCATGGGAACCACTTGCGAATAGCCACCGCCAGCCGCACCACCCTTAATTCCAAACACCGGCCCTAGGGATGGCTCACGCAAGACCACGGTGGTTTTTTTTCCGATGCGATTGAGACCTTCAGTTAAACCAATCGAGGTCGTGGTCTTCCCTTCACCAGGTGGTGTCGGTGTAATCGCGGTAACTAAGATGAGTTTGGCATTCTTGATTTTTTCTGGATCAATTAAATGCAAGGGGAGTTTAGCTTTGTATTTACCATAGTGCTCCAACTCTTCTACGTCGATCTCCAATCTCTTGGCGATTTCATTAATATGTTTTAGCTTGGCACTTTGGGCAATTTCTAAATCACTTTTGACGACTGATTTACTCATAATAACCTTCTCATGGATAGTGTTCTTTGCATTGTTCCTAAGTCAGCCCCAATACTGACATAAATTCTGACCATCGGGCAAGCATTCCCTTTCATAGCGTAAAATGAATTTGCATGCAATAATTCTAAATTCCTGCTTGGATGGGGCAAACCCTGCTTCTTGCATACCCAATATACCCAATTCCTACTAGAGAGACTCACCTGATGTTATCTGTAAACTTAAAACTTGATACGCCTAAATCAAAGCACAAAGCGGCATTGGGCTTAGGCACTCTCATGTGTGCCTTACTGAGCGCCTGCGGTGGCGGAGGTGGACCTAGCTACAATACACCCATGACCAATGTCCCTGTGGTCACCAATCCGACGACGCCCACCACTTTGCCGCCGTCGGAAAGTTTAATCAACCTATGTAAAACACCTGCTCCAAACACCAGTGATAGGCAGGGCACTAAGGAACAAGAAAAAGCGTATTTACGTTCTTTCATCGATGAGACTTATCTCTGGTATCGGGACGTGCCGCAAGTTAACCCTGCCAGCTACGATACTCCGCAAACATATTTTGATGTGCTCAAGACCAATAAGACCACTGCATCCGGCAGGCCAGTAGATGAATTTCATTGGTCGGTGACTTCAGAATCCTTCGACAATCAGAACCAGGGAATTGAAGAAGGTTATGGCATCGAATGGGCGACAGCACAGAGTTCCCCACCACGTGATTGGGTGGTCGCCAGCTTACAGCCTGCGGCACCAGCGGGAACCATGTTGAAACGTGGCGACAAAATAAAATCTGTCGATGGAGAAGATTTTGTCAGTGGAGAAAATGTTGATAAACTCAATGAAGGTCTCTTTCCGACCAAGATCGCCCCACATACTATTGAAGTAATACGCGCCGGTAAAGTATTGTCCTTCACGATCACCCCTGCACTGGTGGAGACCACACCGGTACGCTACACCAAGGTGATCACTACCCCCACGGGCAAAGTAGGTTATATTTATTTTGACGACCATATCAGCAAATCAGAACCCATGTTGATCGCTGCGATCAACAGCTTAAAAGCGCAAGGTGCTCAAGACTTAATCTTAGACTTGCGTTATAACGGCGGTGGTTTATTGTCGATCGCCAGCCGACTAGCGTATATGATAGGTGGCACGCAGACGACTGGAAAAACCTTTGAGAACTTGGTGTACAACGACAAACAGAGCGCACAAAACGATAAATGGCCATTTCTTTCCTATGCCTCTAGTGATGCTGGTGGCGCAGATTTGCCTAGTCTTAATTTCAAAAAAGTGAGTATTTTGGTTGGTGGCGGCACTGCCTCGGCAAGTGAAGCGATCATTAATGGCTTGCGTGGGGTTGATGTTGAAGTGACTTTGATCGGCGGCACCACACGTGGCAAACCCTACGGTTTTGTACCGCAGGAAAACTGTGGTTGGGTGTATTACGCAATTCAATTTAAGGGCGAAAACAACAAGGGCTTTAGTGATTTCTCTGATGGTTTTAAACCTACCTGCGCGGTCAAAGATGATTTCACTAAAGACCTAGGTGATGTTACCGAAGCGCGCTTTGCCGCAGCCTTACAGTATAGAGAAACAAAAACCTGCCCTGTGTCTAGTGGCTTGGTTGCCGGCAGCAAGGGTGGTGGTTTAATCGAGTATCAAGTAGCGCCAAAAATAGCTAAGCAGTTGATGATACCGAAGTAAGTGCATGAGGTACTGAGGTACTGAGGTACTTAAGCTCACAATAATACTCACGATTAGGACTTACGCAAAACTGCGCTGGCTAGGCGTGGAGCCGAAGGCAGTACTTTGGTACGACAAGGCGAACACAACAACGCCAGCGCAGTTTTGCGTAAGTCCTAACGAAAATAAGCTGAGGCCGTGAGTCAGCTTTGGGGATCAACAACCGCCCAAGGCCGAGACACTGAGGAACGCCAAGCTAGTTCCTCAGTGCTTCTTTGATACCAATCCGAATTAAATACTATAGTAATTTTTCATTGAAAACCCCCCAACGCCGAGGCGCCGAGGCGCTGAGAAAACCGGAGAAAATCTCTGCGTTCCTCTATTTCTCTGCGTCTCGGCGTTGAAGGGTTTTCGTTTTTCAACCCACGTTCAAAAATTAAAAATGATCGCACTATTTAATTAGAATCGGTATGAGTCTAGGTATTGAGGAGATGGGACTGTTAAGCACCCTCCTTCAATAAGCGCAACAAAGCCGCAGTATCCATCTTACCTGCGGCATCCCCTCCCTCTAGCAGACTATCCGCCAAGTCGCGCTTTTGCGCATGCAAGGCGAGGATTTTTTCTTCTATGGTGTCTTGTACGACCAAGCGATAAATCGTTACTGGCCGTAGTTGCCCCATACGATGCGCGCGATCTGATGCTTGGTCTTCTACCGCTGGATTCCACCAAGGATCGAGATGAATGACGTAGTCGGCGGCGGTGAGATTAAGTCCGGTTCCACCGGCTTTTAAACTAATCAAAAAGATGTCGCCCTCGCCTGCTTGGAAGGCATCCACCCGTTTTTTGCGTTCGATTGGCGGAGTGCTTCCATCGAGATATTGATAGCTGATCCCCTGTTGATCTAGGTGAGTACGAATGATGGCTAAGTGATCTACGAACTGGCTGAACACAAGTGCCTTGTGCTTATTGTCGAGCAATTCGGCGACCGTTTCTGCAAACACGGCAAGCTTACTGGAACTCACGCCCTGCTTCGCGTTCTTCAGCACCAATTGTGGATTGCAACAAAAACGCCTTAGCTTGGTGATCTCGGCCAAGACTTGCATGGACTTGCCTTCCGCTGGATTCATGTTGGCAATTTTATCCACTGCCTCTTGTCGCAACGCTTCGTAAAGATGACGTTCCTCGCTACTGAGTTCGACTTGTAAAGTGATCTCGGTTCGAGAAGGTAATTCACTTAAGACTTGGGTTTTGGTACGCCTAAGAATAAAGGGTTGGATAAGTTTTTTGAGATGTAACTTTGCTGGTTTTTCGCCGCGCTCAATCGGATTAGCATAACGCTCAGCAAAGCGTTCTTTGGAACCCAATAAACCGGGATTAATGAAGCGAAATAGATTCCACAATTCACCCAAATGATTTTCTACCGGAGTTCCGCTGGCGATCATTTTGAAATCCGCGGTTAAGGCCATCGCCGCTTGGCTGCGTTTGGTCGCTGCATTTTTAATCACTTGCGCTTCATCTAAAACCACGCTGTGCCAATGCTGCGCACTAAAAACCTCACTGTCAGATTGCAACATGCCATAACTAGCGATCACTATATCAAATGGTCCTAGATCGGCGAGTGAGCGATTGCTGTGATAAGCCCGTACTTTTAAGGTCGGCGCAAAACGGGCTACTTCCGCTTGCCAGTTCATGGCAACTGAAATCGGGGCCACCACTAATGCCGGCCCTTGTGGTGCTCTATCCAAGAGCAGAGCCAGGGCTTGTACGGTTTTTCCCAATCCCATATCGTCGGCTAAACAAGCGCCAACACCCCATTGTGCTAGACGGGCTAACCATTGATAGCCGACCAACTGATAGTCGCGCAATTCCGCTTGCAAAGTTGACGGCAGTTCGGGGACAAAATCAGCCAGCGCATCGAGCTTTTTGACCTGCTCGCGCCACGCGCTATCGGCCTTGAGTTCGCCCACTTCGTCGGCTAGTTCAGCTAATGCTGGAGCAGCCAGACGATTGATACGTAGGCCGTCTTTACCAAGGTTTTCGCCAAAGCTTTGTAGCTCTTCTAAGCGCTTACGAAAATTCTCGGTGAGGGCGAGATAATCGTTATCACCCAACTTGATAAATCGACCTGAAGTCCCGGCCGCCAAGTGCATTAATTCACGCAAGGCGATGATACGACCATCATCTAAGCTAATCTCACCACTAGCGACAAACCATTCGCCTTGCTTCTTGATCGAGAGACGCATTTGATTCAACGAACGGCTGCCCTTGAGTCTAAAACGCTCGCCTTCGGGCCAAACTAATTCCAACTCATTTTCCGGTAAGAGCTTAAGTTGTGTCAGCAATTCTAAACAATGTTCAGGGTGGGAGAGTTGCCATTCTTGTCCATCATGTTCCGCTTGGGCTAAGGTCGAGCAAACTTGTTCTAATTTCTTTAATGCCGCCGCCTCTTGTTTGAGTTGACGCGAGACCTGAACCGCCATTCCGTCCTGCTCACCCAACACATTAGCACTCCCTTTACCCGGTGTGAGCCAACTGCCACTGGCCAATGGGCGCACTAAAATTTGCACCCTTAGGCCTTCATTTAAAGGCAGTAAATGCGCATACAAACGGGCATCGGCTGGCACACTAGTGATGTGCTGCGCTAACTCAGGTAGATCAGAATTAATCGCCATGTGCGGTGCAATTGCGGCGATCACCCCCACCAATTGTGCCTTTGCGACGGCAGGAACGGTTAAACCTTCGCCCAAAATGCTGGCGATTTGCTTGATCTCGGGATTGGTACTGTAGACCGCCAATTTTGTTGGCGTTTGTTTGCGCCAAATAACGCTATTTGCAGCGCTGATGGCGGGGTCAAGTTGCAGACTAATTTTTTCACCATATTCTTTTAGCTGGAGAGCGATCTCACCCTTAACAACGTCAATGCGCACATCTTGCGCGTCGAACCAATACACATAAGGATGCCCAATTAAATGCGGCAAAGCTTTTTCGGCATTTAAGTCATATTCAGAGCCGCCATAGTAGCCGTCATACGATTTGCTAATACAGCTGGCGATGCGCTTATCTTGTTCGCTCATGCCAGTCAAACTGTCTTGCTCATTGGCGAGACGTTTTAATGCCACCGGCCTGCCTTTACTCCAAGCACCTTTTACCCCACGTTTTTGCTCTCGCGGCTCTAATCCAACATGATGAGCACTATAAAAAAGTAACCATGCAATACGCGTATCGCTGCTCGAACTACTGACTTCTACATTAGGTTTAAGTTGACTTAAGGCCTTGAGCGCGCGTTGCCAACTTTCTTCGCGTTGCACGGCTTTGACCAAGGGCACGACTTTGTGTTCGGCATGCCAGTCTGGAAAAACCAAGGGATCAGTAAAATACAGATGATTCACTAAATCGAGTTCGGCTGCGACCCAATGATAGCCACGCTGAGTCGCCAACTTGCGGACTTTAATCAGGCGTTCGCGCATAAATTCGTGTTTAGGCAAGTCCTGCCAATACCATGCCAAGGCTTCAAACAAAGTATCCACCGTTTCCATAGGCATCTGGACTGCCCCTCGATGCAACAGCGGCACGCCTTTCGCGAGGTGATCGGTGAAGGGTTGTAGCGCAAAATAGGCTCGCGCATGCTGCTGCTTACAAGCTTCATCCACTTGTTCTTTGACCTGTTTAAGACTGGCCACATCCTGTTTACCCATCCAACACACGCTAGCCATCAGGCCGGTTAGATGCGGCAGAAATACCTTACGTTTACCAGTGTCTGCCTTGATGACTTTGATTTGTGCATCCAAGATATCGCCACCAAGAACATAGTCCGCTTTCAGCATCGCTAGGATCAGTAAGGGAGTGCAGGCGGCGCGCTTTCCCTGCGTCTTATCGGCGATTTTTTGCAACATAGCAAAGTCACCTCTCAATAGCCCCTGCCACGCTAGTTCCTCCAGCAACTCCGAACTGGAGGTACTTAATTGATCAAAATGGTCCTTCGCAAATTGATAGGCTAGATTACACTCAAGCAAGACCCAATTAGCAGGAAAAAGAACATACACCAAAATATTCGCTTGGAGGCCAACTGCTATCGTTTCAAACAATCGCACCGCGTAAGCATTTTCAAAGAAAAAATTTTCCGGGCGCTCGCCTCGATAATCATAGGCATTCAATAATCGATCACGCCATAAATCCACCTCTTTAACGTTACCTATAAGGAGAGAAAAAAACACTTCCCTAGCACAAAAAAACGCACTAGGACTCTGCCACGATGAATATTCATTTTGCTTTTGATAATGCGCACGCAACAGCTCAATCCAGAAAGACAGTTGACGATCCTGCTGGGTTCGCAACAAGAGTTGGGCGCGTAAATCCTGGTGTACATCTGAGCGGATCTTATAACCAGGGTTTCTGTCCAGATTCTCGACCACTAAATTTAAGCTTAAGTCAGTCAATTTCTTCTTAAGATACGCGCCATCAATCTGCCGACTAGCCGCCATTTTTACTCCGCATGCGCGCAGCAGGTCGAGTAATTTGTTCATGCCGATAGGGGCATTATGCAAAGCCAAGGCAGTTAATATTGGAAAGTCATCATCTTGTAAACAGGACGGTAAGGCGGACAATTGGCTCATGAGGAAATTAGTTTTAAGAACATAACACAGGTAGATTTAACAGCAAAATAAGCTGACAAAATAAGGCAGCAAAAAGTCTTTGCAGACAAACAAAGAGAAGATTGTAGGGGAAAAATAGGAATATCAGCGGAAATACTTGCTAAAAATAAGACGAACTAGAAGAGCACATCCATGCCCAAGTTTTTTAGGTGAGCCATAGAAAATGAAATGTCGCCAAGATCACCCACGGACTCTGCGAGCAGTCAATTAATTTATATTGAATGTATGTTTTGCACAAATAATGAGCACAAGATCAAGCGCAATGAGAAAATTTGCTTTAATATTTGCCCTGATAATATCAAGGTGAATTAGCATGACTTCTCGAATTTACATTACCTCATTCCTTTGCATAATATTGATCATCGGCTTTAGCTGCGCCACAGAGAGCAAGGCAACCGAATCCGCTTCCCCTTCCCAATTAAAGCCTAGAGTAAATCAAGTTGACCGTGGTGCTAACAGCGACGTCAATACCGAAGTAAGCAGCGTAGAGGCTGACACCGAGAAATCAATCAATACCGCACTGCGTCTAGCACTGCAACAAAAGATCAACGCCTTACATGCAGAGAATGCAAACACAGCAAACCAAGAAATCGCACTACTGGAGCAAAATGCACAAAGAATTTTTTGGGTCAAATGTCTCATCTGCGTCCTAAGCTTGCTGATCTGTGCCGCTTCATTTTCGTTTTGGCGCATACATATTCAGCGCCAATTCCAACAAGGTCTTGCGGGAATCAGCTCCACCCTGATGCACTTTCAAGACTCCCTATTCTCTTTATTAGATACCAGCCAGTTCTCGGCTGACTCGACGCTCTCCTCATTTTATTTTTCAACTAGCGACATCGTCGTAGCTGATGAGCCGTATCACACCACCAAACAAAAACTACCGCCCGTAAGTACGAGCAAACCGAGCAAACCGAGCACGCCAACCACACCGGCCACACCCATCACAACGACAAGCAAAATCCCTAGCGAACTCACACCACCGAAAGAAGATCTCAGTGATATCAAAGGATTTGTCGATGCTTGGCTAAAAATTTATAAACCCGATTCCGAAGATACGCTCAGCCCCAATAGCATCATTGACTTAGCGCATGCCACCAGCGATAGGCCAAAATCACCTATGCATTGGTTGAACATGGTTGATGTCTACAGAAACGAAAACGACAGAAGCAATTTTGATTTAATTTGTCTCAAAATAAAAAAATTATTCAATCTAAAGGTTCAAAACTGGGAGGACACCGAGCCAGCTCAGGAAAAACAATTTATACATTTTCCCCATGTAGTGAATAAAATTTTAGAACTATGGCACTCCGACAGCGTTGTCACCTATATCGAACGACTGCTTTATAATTCCCGCTTAAGCCCGCGTGAAGGCTTCGGTGTCACGATGTATCGCCAACTAGAAGAGTTATTGGTTTTGTCGAAAGACCCTCACCGACCACGTCAACTACATCAGCTAAAAGGAGAAGCGGTTGCGGCTTTCTTATTTCAAACGAGCGAGACAGTTGAATCGCCGAGGTCTCACAATTCCGTCGTACCTGACCTAGAATTAGGCCTGCAAGTAAAGGCAGAATCACCTCCGACAACATCAGTATCCGCTTTAAAAACCAGTACCGACACCGCTGCCCTAGCCGAACACGAAGTTAGATTAAAACTCGCAACCGCCTACCTAGAAATCGGCGATAGCGAGGGCGCTTGTTTGCTACTTGAAGACGTTATTAAAGACACGCCCAATGAGAATAAGCACAAGCAGGACGCGCAACACTTACTCAAATCTATAGAAGAAAAACAGCCTCGCTTTTGTGGCAATAGCGAAGCCTTATATTTTTAACCGAGATTGAACCGAGATTTATTTACCCAAAGCCGCACTCACCGCCGCAAAAAAGGCATGGTCATCCAGTACCGCACCGCCTACCGGTTTGGGCTGCGCACCCCAAATCACAATCACCATTTTTTTCTGCGGGTTAATATACAAAAACTGCCCATGTATGCCGATTGCGGCATAAGCCCTCTCGCTCCGTGCTATTTCTGAACTAGCTGGCCACCACAAATAACCATAAGCGACGCTCTGTCCACTTTTTAAAACATGCGGAGCACTCGCTTGTGCAACCCAATTGGCGGGTAAAATAGACTCGCGCCCCACCTTACCCTCGTCCAACATAAATAAACCAAAGCGACCGTAATCGCGTAACGTGGCACTGAGTCCACTGCCACCAATTTCTACTCCCTCGGGAGAATCTAACCACCAATAGGCATCTTGTTCCATGCCATATTTTGACCAGATTTTTTGCGACAAATAATTGGCTAAAGGCATACCGATAGCATTGCGCAATACCTGCGCGACCACTTGTGTTTCGCCAGTGTTGTAGTTGGTTCGTGTGCCGCTCGGCGCCGCACTAGGTAGCGACTTCATGACCTCCATCAACGCACCCGGCCGTTGCGCTAGCTGCGCATCGAGCAAACGGCGACGATCAGAACGTGAATCGGCATACGCTTCATTCCAACGCACTCCAGAACTCATGGTCAACACTTGGCCTACCGTCACATCCTGATAGGCACTCCCCTTCAATTCTGGCACATACTTGATGACCGCATCTTCTAGACTACTGATTTTCCCGTCTTTCAGTGCCGCACCTACCAAGGTAGAAGTAATGGATTTAGCGATGGACATCGACATCCAACGAGTATTTTCAGTGTTCCCAAAACGGTATTTTTCCAATTTAATCTTGCCATCTTTGAGTACTAGAATAGCTGCTACACGATTCAGTTCTAGATAAGTTTCTAAATCAATTGTTCGCCCTCTATCGGTGTAAGTCATCTTTTCCAATCCGGTCGCAGCTCGTACTAATGGCAACACTTGTTTGCCATGAAGCACACGTCTAGTCGGAAAGAGGCGATCAATATTACGAAAACTGTTCACGGCCATCTCTGGTGTCAACACGCCATCGTATATTTGCCTTACATTACCGATAGGCTCCATCGCGTGCGGATAGACAGTCGGCGTCACGAGTACAGGTTTTTTTTGTGGTGCAGCGCTACTGATACTGCTCACCGAGAAAAAAATAGTCATCCCCGCCGCAAGAAAAAACCGAAGCGAAATTAGGTCAATTAGTTTCATACTTTTTCATCTTTCGTCATCCTAATTAATGCAATGAATACTATCGCATTTTCCTTAGATTTTCACTGTAACTACACTTTTTTAACGAACCCAAGGTCTAAATCCGCTACACTTCAAATCCATAGACTACATGAACTTCTAGGTGAACCTCATGAATATCAAGCAGCTTAGTTTTTGCATCGGACTTCTACTGTCAAGCATTAACACCTACGCCCAAGAAGTCAATCCAGTCAGCCCCTATCGCCCCTCGGTCTCTAGTCCGGCACTATTGCCTGTACCTGGACAATTAGAATTCGAACTTGGTGGCTTAACAAGCAAACAAGACGACGACAAGCGTAGCAGTTTGCC
>JAIELM010000313.1 GCA_019752975.1 Undibacterium sp.
TGGATGATAGGATCAGGTGACATAAACCGTGCAATCAGTGGTTCATAAATGCGCCCATTCATATGAACAGGTGTCCCCACTGCACTAAATCGTACACAAATGGCTTAAACCCAGTCGCCATGCGGCTTGGCGCGTGGTACGCAGGGTGGATTGGCAAGTTAAAAGAGCGAGAACCCCCTAATGCGGGTTTTTGGGGGCATTCTAGCAGGCTTGATGTGGTTTTAGATAGATTCGATTGACTTTATTCATGCTGCATTTGCAAACACGCATAAGCGCGTTTAAAGCGTTTTGGGTGATCGTACTTTACTTTGTGTGAGCTGGAAGTTAAAACACTTCTTGGTGCGTTTTAACGTATTTGAGAGCGGCTAAGGGAGGAAGGGGAATTGCGCTGAAATAGGAATGGCATGTAGGGTTGTTGATTGCTGTCTTGCCGCACTTGATGCGGCATCCAGAATTGACACGCTAGGTAGTTCATTCTGGGTTCCCGCATGCGCGAGAAAGACGGCTTCAAATAAACAAGCGTCTTATAGTAACGATGGCGCGTAGCACCATTGAGTTTTGGCGTTTTGATTTTTAATCGTCGTCAATATCGCTCTGGGCTTCTTGCGCTAATAAATCGAGTAAGGCGACACCGGCTTGCTCCGCTGTTGGCACGCTCTGTTCTGCTTTATCCTCAATCACCCGTGCTGGATGGGTAGCACTGTGTATGTCTTTGAGTTTTTTGATACTCACATGGGTGTAAATCTGCGTGGTGGTGAGGCTGCTATGCCCTAGCATCGCTTGAATAAATCGAATATCCGCACCGTTCTCTAACATCATGGTCGCCATGCTGTGACGGAATAAATGACACGATCCGCGTTTGCCTATCTTGGATTGATCGATGTAGTCACGTACTAAACTGCTGAGTCGTCCAGCGGTAAATATCTCGCCACTATGAGTAAGAAATAGCGTGTCGTCATTGGCTCCGCTCACCATATCAGGACGCACATCATCCCTGTATTTAGCTATCCATTGTAAGGCACGTTCTCCTATGGGAATGAGTCTATCTTTACCCCCTTTACCGCCTCGTATCATGACCGTGCCGCGCTCGTGGTCGATGTTGAAGACCCCTAATTGTATGAGTTCTAATCGTCTCATTCCCGTGCTGTAAAGCGTCTCCATCATGGCTCTATCGCGGATACCTAGACTCGTGCCGACATCGGGTAAAGCGAGTATGGTTTCCACTTCTGTCACGCTTAAAATATGCTTGGGTAGGCGTTGATCTAACCTCGGCATATCAAGGTCACTGGCAGGGTTGTAGAGGATGTGATTCTGCTTAGTGAGCCATTTGAAATAGGCGCGTATCGGCGTTAAGCGATTGTATTGGGTGCCTGGACTTAAGGGTTGTCCGTCACTCTTACGGTAAAGGAATAAGTGTCTCTGGTAGCGTTCTAAAATCGGCTTAGTGATGTCATGTGGACGTTGTAATCCGCGCTCGTCGCACCAGGTGATGAAATAACGTAGGCACTCTTCATCACGGGTCACGGTCTGCTGACTAAAGCGGCGCTCTAGTCGCCATTGCATAAAGTGACGTAAATAGTGATACAAGCTATTAGGGTCGCGGATGTCGCCTATCGGGGCTTTTGCTTTGTTGTCGGTGCGGTGTGCCATGAGAATTACCTTGGGTCGTTGGCGGCTTCGTGAGCGCTTGTCATAAGAATGTGGGCGCTGTGTGCAATGCCATTGGATTTACTTGGCTTACGACGGTCAACGACTGGGATTTTGACTTCAATTTCTGAGACCCCCGTAACATGCGTTTTGGGATTTTTTTCAGTGAAATCGTCGAAAGCCGCGCCAGTCGTGGCTTGTGGGGTGATTTCACCACCCCGAATAGCCCCCGAATTGGGGGCGAATTGACCCCGAATTGACCCCGAATACTCCCCCTCCTTACCCCGAATTGCTGCCGTCGTAGTGGTAGATTCCTCCTCTTTTTTAACACTACTACCCTCATCATTGAGTGTCGCGCTATCGAGCAATCCTAAAACGAAAGCTTGGCCATGATCGCCTTCACCGCTGTAGGCCAGCTCGTAATGCTGCGTTTGTCCACGTCGGCCGCCATGCTCATACAGATATTCCATTTCCGCTAAACGCTGCATGTGAATGAATAATTGGGTATTGCCCCAACCCGTTAAATCGCGCACCTGTCTGCGCGTAAAACGAAAGTCTTTTTGTTCTATCGATTGTTGTGCGCTCTCGCTCTTAACCCATGCATGTAGCGTGATGAGCAGCTTTCTGGTTTGCGGTGGCAATTCATCCAAAGTGCGCCCTAAAACCTCATGCGCGAGACGGTTGGCAATTGCGATGTCTTGCGGTGTCACTTCGATGTAGCGCACCGTCTGCCCACGGTGCTGTACGGTTTTAATCTCGCGTTGATATTGGTGTAAAAAGGTGATGGCGCGAATTAAACTCAGGTACTTCATGTGATCGCGCCGTGTTCTGGTTTTATCGTCTAAGAAGGTCAATTGATCGGCGTAAGGATTGACCACTTTGAAGGGCTGTAGCAGCCTTTGGGCGTTGCGGTGTAGATTGAGGATAGCGTCGCGTCCTTCGTCTTGCAGTAAGCCTTGTAGGGTCTGGCGTTGGCGTTGTAAGACGTGAATCGCTTTGGTTTGTTCTCGGCTCTCATTGACCGTTAAGAGCACACAGCGATTCAATAATTCTTCGTCGATGTCGATGGCTGTGGTGGTTAAAAATAGCATCACGGGACCTTCCACTTTGTATTCATGTGTAGTCAGCAAGCCCGTGGTCGCGTCCTTGCCGGTACTGGCCATGCTCACTTGACCATCACTCTGGAGAAGCTTAAGCGCATAGCTCGCTTGCGCTGCGCCTTCCTCTTCGGCGATCGCTAGAATTTTATGTTTTAAGCTGGTCTCGCCCATGTAAAACAAGCTTTGTCCGGTCATGGCGGAATAACGTACTTGTGCTTCATCTGGCATAAAAGCAAGCACCGCATCCATCAAACTAGATTTACCCGCTGCGCTGGACGATTGGATTAACACCGCCAGCGGTTTATCCAGTTGACGTGAAACTGCGGCTAAATAACCGACTAATTTATTCGTCTCTTCACCCACCACGCCGCAAGCGTCAAAGTCACTTAAAATGCGTTCTAATAATTGCGGTGATTGGAGTAAATCGAGGGCGTCTCTTTGCTCGATGTCGGTGAGCTTGGGCGCGTCGTCTTCTTTCTTCAAGGCCGCTTGTAAATGACTGCTTTGTAGTTCTTCCAATTTGAGTAAAACACGTCCTAAATCATGCTTGAGCGTGTCTTCTGCTTCACCTAATTCCAGCCCTGCACACTTGATGAAAGCCGCTCTCGCTTTGGCTTGATAAAGGTCGAAACTATCGACGTGAAAGCGCTCTTCTTTGGAGACTAAGATATTCACTTTTAAACTCTCGGGATTGGTCGGCTTTTTCCAGCCCCGAATACGGTAACGACGAGTGCCATACGTGAGGGTTAAATCGGTGTCGGTTATTTCTGTTGGCGTGTCTTCTTGTGAGGCGGGTGGGAGTGGGCTGTTAATGGTCGGTTCTGGGATGACTTCTGGTAATGTGGGTGTGATGATGGGCGCGGCTTTTTGCTCACTCTTTTTGGATAACTGAACCGACGAAATAGCAGCTAAGGGGAAAGGCATGGCATCCGGCGTTGCTGCACTTACTGATTCCTGATCCCTGACCTCTGATACCTGACGCTCCATCCATTCAGCTTTACGCACTAACAACCCTAAAGCCTTATCTGCGGGCTGTACTTTCTGCGCGTATTCATTGGCATCCATCCCTTTGGGAAATTGAATCCGATAGCAAACAATGCCGTGCTCTTGTAGCTTTTCTGCTAAAGCATCCGCCGCATTATTCCCCGCTTCGTCTCTGTCGTAGGCGATTAATACTCGTTTAATTTGATATTGCGTAAATGCGGCTAAATGGTCTTCTGTAAAACCGTTCGTACCATAGCTGGCGGTGACATTTTTAAAACCATTCACCCAGAACGTCATGGCATCAATTAAGGCTTCACATAAAATCACTTCCCCATTAGCCGCCATCAATCCCGCTTCATTCCATACCCCACGATGTTCACCCGGCAAATACAAATGAAGCGCCGTCCCCACCCGCAAATTTCTAAGAACTTTACGCCCATACACTTCATGCACAACACCATGGACATCCATCACGGGAACGACTAAGGAGCCGCTAAAATGTTCATGCCCAGAGTCACGCAACAAGCCAATATTTTGCAAACGAGAGCGCATTTCCAATCCTTCTTTCCATGCCTTTCTAGGAAGATGATTGCCCAAGCTGCGATTGGCGTAACCGAGTTGAAATTGTGTGATTAACTGGGGATGATTCAGACCACGAGACTGCAAATAATCCAGCGCCTCTGGGCTCTCTTTTAAAGTGTCATGATAGTAGCCAAGCACCAGTTTTAAATCATCTTGATCACTGGCATGGCTAGCCATAGGAAGAGCGGTTGCGGCTTTTAATTTACCCTTTACTTTAGCCTTCACGTCGCTCTCAAGCGAGGACACCTCTGCACTGATCATGCCACTTCCCGCCTCTTTCCTTAGCCGCTCCACGGCAGCGCGAAACGAGAGTTTAAAGAATTTCATAAGCCAATCAACCGGACCACCTGCTTCATTGCAGCCAAAGCAGTGAAATAGGTTCTTGCTCTCGGTGACAATGAAACTGGCGGTACTGTCGTCGTGAAACGGACAATTGGCGGCGTAATCTTTACCTTGCTTCTTGAGTTTAATCCCCGCTAGCTCGATCAAGCGCACTAAGGACACCTCGGTTTTTAAGCGTTGTAGTTCTTCGTCTGGGATGCGTGCCATTTTTTATACCTCGTATAAATATTTTTTAATGATGCATTGATGCTTGATACTGTAGCCAACATGCTTTATTATGTCAAGCATGAACACCTCAATATCACGCACCAACGCATGGATTTCCAGAGATAAATCAGTCAATATGGCTACATCTGATCCAATTTCTATGACGGGAGTGCTAGATATGAACGAAGTACTTGAAGGTTTTGCACTGCGCTTACGCGAACTGCGCAAACAAAAAAATTTATCCCAAACACAATTAGGCCAATTAGCCGCACTGCATTACACCCATATAGGACGTTTTGAGCGCGGCGCATCCAGACCTAGCGGTGACACGCTCAAGCGTTTAGCTGACGCATTAGGGGTCAGTAGCGATTATTTGTTAGAAGGCGCGATTGATGATGTGGCTAAAGCGCATTTTGCAGACAGAGAGTTGCTCAAACAGTTTCAGGAGGTAGAACATTTGCCTGAAGAAGATAAAAACGTCGTCAAGAAATTGCTCGACGCCTTTTTGACCAAGAAACATTTACAAGTTTTAGCACGCTAAACCAGAAAGAACTTTTTATGACCAAGATTCAAATTGAATTGCCCGATGCAACAGCGCAAGCCGCGCAAGCCGCTGGGCTACTAACACCACAAGCATTAGAACGCTTGCTCTCCAATGCCTTACGTAGACAACAAGCCGCCGATTATCTACTCACCGTAGCCGATGAAGTCGCGACAACGGGTAGCACACCCATGTCGATAGAAGAAATCCATGCCGAAATTACCGCAGCACGCGAGGAACGGCAACGTGCGGGTCGTCATTGATACCAATGTGCTGTTGTCTGGCTTATTGTGGAAAGGCACACCACATACCCTATTGAGCCAAGTACGTTTTGGTGTTGTCGAATTAGTTATGAGTCATGTTCTATTGGAAGAATTTGCCGAGGTCATCGCACGCCCAAAATTTACCAGCATTCTCCAGCGCACCACGCGTACACATCAACAGATTTTAAGTGAATTACACGTCTTGGCCGACGTGATCGCAGCACCGCCACTGCCACATCCCATCTGTCGTGATCCTGACGATGATGCCGTACTCGCTTGCGCACTGGCGGCACAGGCCGACTGGATCGTATCGGGCGATGATGATTTATTGACGCTCAAAGAATTTCAACAAATACCCATCATCACAGCAACCGAGGCAATGCAAAGATTAGCAATGCAAAAATAAAATTCGCAGGTATTCATGTGCAGCGATGAACCAAACCAGACGAAACCGAAAGTAACTAAGGGGAAGAATTAACGCCGCATCACATTTTTTCTTTAGCTGCTAGCTGCAAAGGTCGAACAACTTAAAACCTCATTACAAGCCCTAGCAGCTAAGGGCTTGGGTGAGGTTTTTTTGTTTTTAAAATAGAAGAATGAGTCAAATTCAAAATGCCCTTTTATTGGAATTTTTAGCTGATTTTTTTCATCTTCTCAACATAGGAAATTCGTGTTTATTTCTTGAGCGTTTCAGCTTGCTTTTCTTTAGCTGCCCGCTGTTTTTGATTTTGGTTTTTTCTTTTGCGTTGCCCTTGCGCGTAGCGCACTGACTACTGGCGAAGCACAGCCACGAGCGACATAGGAGCGCTGTGCCGTAACCCTGATCTGTTTTTAATTTGCTGTGGATTTGTGCTGGCGGAACGCTAGCACAGTGACTGTGGTTTTAAGCATAGCGACGATGGTTTTTTATCGTGGCTATGCGCTTCTTCTCTTCAACTGACTAACGGCGTAGCGCGGGTGTGTAGCGCCTTGGCGCGTAACCTCTACACCTGACTAAATCCCTTGCGCATCAAAGCGCACATGCTTAGCTTGGCAGACCTGAAGGGGCGCAAGACATAACGCCCAGTATACGAAGTCGGTGCATCAAGCGTGAGCGTAGCGGTAAGCGACTGCGCCGATTTTGTATACTGCCGCGTTATGTTAAATCGCAGCTCCACCGCGATTTACCCCGTAAGGGCTGTGCCTTTGACTTGGCTCTTGCGTTGACCTTTTCTGACTACTGGCAACGCGCAGCGGCAAACGAGGCACGAGTGCGCTTTGTGCTTCCCGTTTAGGTTCTTTGCTCATCGAAGCCGCGATGTTTCAGGCGTAAACGAAATAGCCTGGCGCAGTGCTTGCCCCGTGTGCCTAGCTCATCCCTTATGCACGGCTAGAAAGGACTGTGACAGGCGGCGGGGTGAGCTTGGTTTTAGATGTAAATGTGTGCAAATGTCTAAACTGACCTTCGCTCTCATTTCATTGCATCTTACCGTGCTGACACGGTTTTCCCAACATTATTTCTCGTTAATGTCTTTCTTTGATATCTGAGGTAATTTCCAACCAATCACTAACCGATTTAAGAACACCAGAATTAGTATTTAATTCAACTCCAATCTGAAATTTACTCCACCTCGATGAATCCTTTTCATTAGCACATTGCTTTAAACCAGTAAATAATTCGCGTATTTCAAACCACTGAGATTCGTATGTAGTATCACTTTGTATGAGTAATGCTTTCGTCCTCCCAATGATGTCTGAGGATTTGCTTGACGAGAAATATAACTCGGAATTATCGCCGCAATGAACGGAATTATTTACTACATCCTTGACGACCACAAAAACCTTCCTTGGAGCCAAGCCCGCAGTTGGCTTTTCAAGTTCCCATAAATTTATCTCTACAGATTTTGGTGTGGTGATCACAAGTCGATATTGCTGCTTATTTGCATTCACTTCTATTGAAATTGACGCATTGCTCGCACAGCTCGACAACATAGCAATTACTCCTATCATCCAATTTAAAATTCTCATTTCATTCTCCAGTACTCTATGGTTGTTCCAGGCTCAGGCCATCCATCAGCAACTGGTACCGTTGTTGTTTTTGACGGCCCATGAGGCGTCGTATAAATTACCGTACCTGCTGCCATAGTCACTTTACCTGGCTCGGTTAAAATAGCTGAATGCACTACCTTGCCATCACTATCTCTATAAACCACTAAACTTCCGATTTCTGGACTAGTACTTTTTACGAGAGAATTTGTATGATCAAGCCAATCATGCAAATCATCATTATTAATCCAGTATGAGCTCTCACCAACCGAATATCCATGACAGTCATAATCCCAAGCCATATTTTTACTAAGGTTCTTGTAAGCCATCATTTTAGAGCCATCTATCATTTGCAATTGTCCTGGTTGCAAATCAGCCGGTCCTGCCCGTGATGGATCCACACTTACTAGACCTCCGATCCCCTTAAACACAGGCTTACCATCAGGCCCTTTTGCCAAAACATCGATTTTCTCATTTTCCAACGCAGTCGATGCCGTTTGTGCGTTATTAGTATTCGCTACGTTAGCAATACTATTTGGCTTGACTCCTGAAGTGTTTGATTTTTCGGTACTTTGATTTTGATTTTGCTCGTTACTATTGGAACCCTCTCCCCACAAATTCACGCGATTGATCGAACCATCCTCACCAACTTGGCAACCAACACGCGTCGCACAATTCCATTGTGCGGCACTGTCCCCCATCGCCACGAACCCAGTCGGATCAGTCAAATTCGTCGGATTATTCCTTACAGTGCTCCCACTGCGTTTTATCGTACAGCAAGGCCGAAGCGTTAGATGCCATGCGGCTTTACACGCATCACGTCGGGTGCAATATCCATTTAAAAGAGCGAGACCCCCTAATGCAGGTTTTAGGGCGCAGTGTAGCATTGTCATCCTTTTTTGGATAGCACAGGTTATGCGTGCGCATGGCCTATTTTAAGGTCGCCATTGGTGACTTTAAAGTGGATTGGTACAGCGCAAGAATGGCGCGTAGCGCCATGGTGTTTGGATTTTTTAGTCGTCTTGCTCGTCGTTGCTGTCGTGCTCTGCTTCTTGCAGCAAGAGGTTCAGCAAAGCGGTGCTGGCGCTCTTTTGGCTACCATGCTCACTAGTGTGTGAATGAGGTTCTGCCGCAATCACCCGCCCCGGATGGGTGGCGTTGTGAATGTCTTTGAGTTTGCGGATATTGACATGCGTATAAAGTTGGGTGGTGGCGATGCTGACGTGGCCTAACATGGCTTGAATAAAGCGAATATCAGCACCGTTCTCTAGCATCATGGTGGCCATGCTGTGTCGGAACAAGTGACACGAGCCGGTCTTGTTAATGTCGGCTTTCTCTATGTAATCACGCACTAAACCGCTTAAGCGTCCCGTGGTGAGCATGTCTCCGCTTTGGGTGAGAAATAAGGTTTCTCCACTGGCCGATGTGGCTAAATCACCGCGCACATCATCACGGTATTTGGCTATCCATTGTAAGGCGCGTTCACCTATGGGAATGAGGCGGTCTTTATTGCCTTTGCCTTGCCGTATCATGACCGAACCGCGCTCATAATCTAGACTAAAGACACTTAAATGGAGTAACTCTGAACGACGCATGCCCGTGCTGTAGAGCGTTTCTAACATGGCTTTGTCGCGCACGCCTAGCCCTGTCCCCAGGTCGGGTAAGGCGAGGATAGTTTCGATTTCTTTGATACTTAAAATATGCTTGGGTAAGCGTTGTCCCATACGGGGCATATCTAAGTCACTGGCGGGGTTGTAGAGGACATGGTTTTGTTTAGCTAACCAAGTAAAGTAACTGCTAATCGAGGTGACACGACTGCGCTGGGTAGACACGCTTAAGGGGTGTTTATCGCTTTTGCGATAAAGGAATAAGTAGCGTTGGTAACGCTCTAGTATGGGGCGGGTAATCTCTTGTGGTCTGGCCAGTCCACGCTCATCGCACCAAGTGATGAAGTAACGCAGATTGTCTTCATCACGACTGACCGTTTGCGGACGAAACTGGCGCTCTTCCCGCCACTGCAGATAAGCGCGCATGTGGTTGTATAGGCTATTGGGATCGCGTACATCGCCTATGTGGGGTTTAGGTGAAATGAGGGTGCGGTGTGCCATGGTCGATTACCTTGGGTCGTTAGCTGCTTCTTGCAAGGCGCAAATGGCAACGTGTGCGCCATACTCAACGCCGTTAGATGGTCTTGGCTTACGACGGTCAACGGTGGGCATGTTGACTGCCCGTTCTGAGACCCCTGTAATGTGCGTTTTGAGATTGTTTTCTGTAAAAACGTCGAAAGCTTTGCTCGTATTGGTTTGTAAGGCGATTTGTTCATCCCGACTACCCGCCGACTGCCCACCGACCACGCCCCGACCAGATCCCGACCACTCACCATTTACCCCCGACCGTTGTTCGTCATAGCGTAAGGCTGTGGTGGATTGGCTGTCTTTTACTGGCAATATCGCCATGTCTTTTAAGCCCATTAGAAAGCGGCCACCCGCATCGCCTTCACCTTCATACCTCAATTCGTATTCCAAACCTTGACCACGGGCGACTCGGTGCGCCAAGAGGTATTCCAGTTCAGTCAAGCGTGCAAGATGTACTTTTAATTGGGTATCGCCCCAACCTGTTACATCGCGCACTTGCCGGCGACTAAAACGGAAATCGACTTGCTGTATGGCTTGCTGTTCACGCTCACTTTTAACCCAGGCATACAAGGCAGTTAAGAGCTTTCTAGTCTGTGGTGGAAGTTCATCTAAAGTGCGCCCTAAGACTTCATGCGCGAGCCAGTTGGCAATCGTGATGTCTTGCGGTATCACTTCGATGTAACGCACACTTTGCCCTCGGTGCTGTACGGTGTGAATCTCGCGTTGATATTGATGCAGGAAGGTGATGGCGCGAATTAAACTCAGATACTTCATGTGATCGCGCCGTGTTCTGGTTTTATCGTCTAAAAAAGTCAGTTGATCAGCATAGGGATTGACCACTTTCAAGGGCTGTAGCAGTCTTTGCGCATTGCGATGTAGCTTGAGAATGGCATCACGTCCTTCGTCTTGTAATAAACCTTGTAGCGTCTGCCTTTGTCTTTGTAGGACGTGAATTGCTTTGGTCTGTTCTCGGCTCTCATTGACCGTGAGAAGCATGCAGCGATTGAGTAATTCTTCGTCGATGTCGATGGCTGTCGTGGTTAAAAATAACATCACGGGACCTTCAACTTTGTATTCATGCGTAGTCAATAAGCCCGTGGTCGCGTCCTTGCCGGTACTGGCCATACTCACTTGGCCGTCACTCTG
>JAIELM010000055.1 GCA_019752975.1 Undibacterium sp.
GCATATGTCCGACATGGGGTAAGCGAGTAAGACGTGCGTGCGGCATACTCCATGCCAATGCTATCCCGGTTCTGAGTGGTGCAATCGGATCTTGTTCTCCCCATAAAATATAGGTAGGTGCTCGAAGGTTTCTGAGTAGTGGCGTAAAGTCCTCGTTAACCAGGCCTAAGGCTGCGTTGATGTTGCTATTGTCTTTATAGAGAAATTTTCTTGCACCCTCGGAACTCATAAGGACTTGCAAAGTGGTGCTGGCGTTTGCGCTCCAATCCTGTAGACTGCCTGAAACAAAATTAAGCATCCCTGCACCTCTTTTTATCCAGGTATCTAAGGCTGGCATGATCTCAAATTGACTTGGGATTTTACTTAAATGACGGCTAAATACGGTAGTCTGTAAAATGCCTGCCGCGTCGATGACGAGTAAGCGTTTCACCTCTTGCGGATAATCGTGGGCATAGCGTAAGGCGACCGCAGCACCCATAGAATGACCCAATACGTTAACCGGTTCCTTAGCATAAGTGCTCACCAAAAAATGGACTAACTCTGCATACTTGTGCGGCGTTAACGCGGCATCAGGCAATGTAGAACCTCCAAAACCGGGCAAATCCAACAACAATATCTGATAATTTTCAGATAGCGCCGTCAGAAGCGGCGCCCAATCTTCAGAGGCTGCTTTACCTAAACCATGGATTAACACCACCCAAGGTGCATCGGCTTTATTTTTTATCGCGATACGAACCGACAGCTTAGTACTTGGATCAATCGCGGTGGAGGATACAAAACCTCGCGCAATTGGCACATCATCTGCGTCTGACGCATGTGCAGATAGGGCGACCAAACACAATGCGCACAGTACACCCAGCTTGCCTAGGGATGCGGCAAGATAGCGAGTTAAGTGAAGTAAGATCAAATCATCGCCTTAACGCTGCAACCAACCCAATGCTCCGTTTTTTCGGTAAAAAATCGCGTCGACTCGGACACTATCTGCGCCTTACCATCGGCCGATTTACTCGCCACTAATTGGTTTAAGAACTTGAGACAGTCGCTGCTGGTACTTTCTTTGGTTTGATCTTTCTCTATCATCAAACTGTGAGTAAATTCCCGTTCTACTTTTCCATCTTTACCGTATTTGTAAGATTTATATGCTTGCTTACTCGCGTTGACGCCGTCGGAGACAAGTTTTTCAGGTTCCAGTTTGACGGAAATACATCCGCTTAAAACAAAAGCTAGGAAGATTAAGGTGCTGCAGATACTGATTTTTTTCATACTACATTTGCTTTATTGAGGTTGATAAATTAGGGATCGTATTATGACCTATTTTTAATTATTTGAGCGGATAGCATCTTGGGCTGTAATACGTATATTGGACAATAAGTGATCAATAAATACGCGCATTTTTAAGGTCACTGCGTGTCTATCCAAATAACAAATATAAAAATCAAGTGGTTCGGCGACGATACTAGAAGCGGGTTTTTCTCCGCTCTTGTTTTGAAAAATATCCACTAACTGGCCGCTTGCAATAAACGGTGCGGCGACAAAATAACCTAGGCGCGTAATCCCCGCGCCAGCGACTGCAAGCTGAGCGAGTGAGTCTATATCGTTGCAAACGATGGTGGGATTGAGTTCTGGCTCCAAACGCATACCATCTTGTAGTATGCCCCAATTAAGTAATCGTCCATTCACTTCCAATCTAAATTGTAAGCAGTCATGATACTTTAGATCTTCCACGTTTTTGGGTTGACCGGCGCGCTCCAAATACAAGGGGGATGCACACAAAAGCATAGGAAGCGTAGCGATATGACGGGCTATCATGCCTGGCTCCAATTGCTGTTTAAAGCGTACAGAAAGGTCAATGTTTTGCTTTAAATGATCAACATTATGGTCACTAAAAATCAACTCCAGCGCAACTTTAGGATGCATTGCTGTAAAGGCAGGAACAAGCGGCGCTAAAATGTGACGGCCAAACGTCACCGAACTAGCGACACGCAATCGACCCTGTGCTTGACCACGCATCGCCGCCACTTCGGCTTGCGCTAATTCAAGGTCCTGGACAATACGTTTAACTTTGGCGTAATAGACTTCGCCACTTTCGGTTAGCGCCAAACGGCGTGTGGTGCGGGTTAACAGCCGAGTCCCTATGGCCTGCTCCAATCTTGCGATATTTTGACTCGCTGCAGCTGCTGTGATGCCGAGTTGCCGTGCCGCAGCGGCAATACTATTACCTTCAACTGCTTTCACAAAACTGTTAATACCACGTAGATTATCCATAAAATAGCCGCAATGAATGATTTGATTCGATAGTTTAACTTATGATCGTATGTACTTGGAAATGGCTAGTGCAAGTTAGCAATTTTTTTTAGAATCATGGTTTACCTTTAGGACTTACACAAAATTGCGCTGGCTATACGCAGAGCCGAAGGCAGTACTTTAGTACCTTAGTTTAGCAAACGGCGATAGCAACAACGCCAGTGTCTGTTTTACGTAAGCTTAAACCACCTCAGGAATAACATGGAAACTCAAAAAAATACACCCTTAGTACCAAGCGTCAGCTGGAAAATACCTAAGCGTTTTACTATGCTGGTATTTGCATTTTATATGGCTGCGCTAATGGCTTGCTTGATGTGCATGGTGATTGTCGCTGTGAATACGGGCGTGGAAGAAGGTTTTTTCTCACGCGTGTGGAAGGCCTATAAAGTGGCTATGCCTGTCGCCGTTGTCTGTGTCACTTTGGTGAGACCAATAGTGATGCGTTTGGTCGCTTGGACGGTCGCCCGCTAAATCTAAGGTAAATGTCTAGCATACTTGTCGAACATATGGTAGAACCACGTTTTACTATGAGGAGTGAGTATGTATCAAAAATTGATTTTAAGTGGTTTAGTCGCGGGGACTTTGGTGGCCTGTGGCACGCTCAATACCACCAATGGCATCGTTGCAATCGGGCAAGATATGTACATGATCAACGGTAGCGTGTACTTGTCAAATTACGATAGCGCGATGAAGGCAAGATTCTTTCAACAAGCAGCGCAATTTTGTACCGACAGAACCCGGGTAATGGTGCCCGCCAATACCAGTAATGTGGATACCAAATTAGGCGAGTCCAGCGCAAAAGAACTACAATTTTACTGCTTACTCGATAGCGATCCTCGCTTAAGACAGTAATGATAAATGTAGGACGGGCTCATGTAAGCCGCGCCCATCCTACTTTTCTATTTACGCTCTAGGTTTTACCAATCATCCTTCTTTTTTTCCTCTGTGCTTGCCGCTGGTTTTGCTGCACTTGCTGCCTTCTGATTCGGCTTGCTTGTTACAGCGCCCGTCTTAACTTCGTCCGCCACGGCTTGCACAGGCTTCGCTGTAATAAGCTCGCGAATCTGTAAAGCTCCTGCTGCCACGCCATCGAGTTTAACTTGAATATTTTCTAGGACACCGTAGGATAAATTCGGAGTGACGCGATTAATCACCACTTCACAACATAGGCTTTCCATATTCCCTAGCGACTGACCAGTTTGTGGGTCTTTGATTTCTTTACCCAACAAATAAATCATATATCGACTTTTTTCAACCAGTGCACTACCACCCTGACTCAGCACCACGTTATTGCCATCACGTTCTGCGATGGTAATTGGGAAGGTTCTCAGTAAAATCGCCTCGGTGGTTTTTTTAACGATCTCGCTACCCATTTGGCGTATCGTGGCGACGCTGTCTACATGTGCACCTAGGGTAGTCGGGGCGATGGCGGGAGCGCTGCCTTTGATGGTGGTGGATTGCAATATTTGACGAGTGGCGAGGTTAATCATTCTTTGGGACACCGACCAGCCACCTGAATAACTGACTAAATCACGTTCTGCCATTTGTAATTGCTTGACATGCTTGTCGTAGGAAAATTCATTAACCACACCAACCCAAATTAAATCCGCACTAAAGGCTTGTCCCAATTTGGCAAAATTAGTATTGGCGGTTTGACCTGAATTAATCATATCCAATTCGCCTTGTATCTCACCTTCAAACTGGCGGTCGAGAACCACAAAACGCCCGGTCTGAGTTAAGGCATCAACGATCTGTTGATGTAAGGTAGCCAAGACCTCGGCCGCCGGTAATGTGCGGCCACCGATATTAAAGCTGGTTTTACTCGTGCTTAAGGGAGCGACTACGATCTTTAATTTTCCATCCGTAGCGGGCGCAGAAAATTTCGCAATTTTTGCCTCTATCTCTACCTTAAACAAATCATTCTTATTTGCTGGCGGCGTGGTCTGTATGACTTTAAATGAAGATACCACGCCTTTAGATTCACTCACAATCATCTCGGCAAATTCTTGGCTTTGCAAAGTCGCTTGGGCATCGGCCCACCCATCACCACGAGAGGTTTGGACGTCGATACGAGCGCTGGCTTTTGCAGAGTAATTCAGATTGGCAGTACGTGCATCCACGGTCGTGCCATTCACCTGCATGATGGCCAGCTTAAGCGCATCATTGATAGCGGCGCTGGGCGTAACGCCGCTGCCGACAGCCGTGGTCGCAACTTGCTCTATCTTGCCAACATCGAGGGTTTTGTTGATGCCTGTGGCCACGGGAGGCGGTGGCACCGCTGCCGATCCTGCTGCCGGTGTTGGATTAGTTTCAGCAGATTTATTACAAGCGTTCAATAGGCAAAGTGTCAGTGCCACCAAAAGAATTTTTTTCATATTGACTTTCCTATTCATACGTTCCTCAGTAAAAAAATCCGCTCTCCATTCAGCGTGAAAACGCTTTGAATGTGGAGCGGATTTGAGATCAACGAACATTCGCTATATTCGCTATATTCGCGATATTAAGCAATGTGCGCTATCAGTGAGTTACAACATCGCCGTTGCGTCATTGGCTTCTTTTGGTACGGGTATATCGTTGGCCTTAGAGAAATCCATGGCCATTTTTAAAGTACTCGCTAAATTCTTGATCGAACTCGGTAAACTCTTCACTACATAGATCGCTGTATTCGCCACACCCAGAGACGCCACGTTAGGTTTAAAACCGGAAACATCTTTGCTCATGCCTACATATTGAATCACACCATTGGCCAAATCTTGTACACCAGCGGCAAACAATTTTTTACTTGCGGCATCCATCGTCACCTTATTGTTTTGCAGCTTGTCTTCAAGCGCCTTGCTGCTGTCAGTCTGTACTTTTTCTGCTTCCTCTAAGTTACCTTTTGTGGCGCCTTGGGTCAAATTTGCAGCTTGCAGAGACGCTTTAGCAGCTTCATCTTTGAGGCCAACGGCTTCGAGCATTTTTGCGTCAGCGTTCATCACGCTCCTAGAACCATTCACATATTTAGTAACTATTTGTTCGGCGCTCGCGCCGGAAGAGTTGCCAGCGAGAGGATTAGTCAAGCCGGAGAGCTTGCCAAATTGCGCAGACGCCATGCTAGAACAAGCCAGCAAAGTGAGACTTAAGCAGAGTTGAAGGCTGGATTTTTTCATGATTTTTCTTACTTTCTTTAGAGATTATTTACACACTGTACAAAATTGGAGCTGACGCAAAATCGTCCCGCACAGGCTTAATGTACGCCTGCTGCATTCAAACGACTCACGACTTCTTTTGCCGCAGCAATAGAAGCATCTTTTAAAGCTTTGGTCATAGCTGAAGCATTGTCTGCACCAACGCCAAAATATTGTACTGGCGGTACCGCAGCGACTTCACGTGGAATGCCATTGGTTAAATCTAATACGCGACCTGTGACCGATACTGAGACTCTTTGCAAACCAGTCGCTTGATCTTGAATCGGCGCATTCACATCAAATGTCGCTAGCACCAAATACGGAACTTGCGATTTGCGTAGGGATTGCACCACCGCACGGATCGTTGAAGGTGCTAGGTCATTGCCCTTAGAGTAATCGTCATTGACCGCTTTTAAATCACTATCAGCCAATACAAATTCAGGATCAGCGACCGCAAATCCTGCTTGCGAAAAGACACTGGTCGTGGAAGTTTTTTGATTGCCCATAGGGAGTAATTTGTATCCCACATCATCCGAACGACGAGTGGTGCTACCACCTGTTTCTACATTGATGGTTTGATTGAGCGCGACTTTAGCAGTGCCATTCTTTGAACCATTGGTCGCTACTGAGTTGCCTTTGACTGACTCGCCTTCTTTGGTCTTAATCGATTTCGAGGCGGCTACTGATCTTTCTAGGTTGACCTCCTCACGTTTGACCACGCGATCATCGAATGACTTCACACTCGCCACTTCACGAGCCACGAAGACATACACCATTTGCGATTTTTCTGCACCTGGGGTTTTGCCAGCCACGCTCGAACTACGCAAAGTGGTGTTGAGTTTGGCGACATTCAATTCCACCTTCACCGTGATGGAATACTTGCGCAAACCGGGTTGATCTTGCTCATTGAGAACCACGGTACTCAAGATGAATTTATCTAAATTGGCTTCTACTTTCGCTTGTATGGCTTCAAAATTTTCTGATTCAGCTTCGCCTTTTTCAGCGAAGTAACGCTCTACCGCTGCAACTTGTGCAGCACGATAGGATTTTTCTTTTTCCGGTGCGGTCAACACGGTCGCATAGGTCACCGTATTGACTCCCTTGACCGTCACAATTTGTGCAAAACAGGATACCGACAGCAGCATGCCGCAGATGGTAATTAGGAGTTTATTGAGTTGAATCATCATTTGGTTTTTCATTATCGACTGGCCTTTATAATGTTGCGGGTAATTTCAATTTGTTGATTAATATCTTTAGCGGAAGCGGCGGTGTTAATCCATTTTAAATCGCCACCTTGCACGGCGTCCGCAAACTTCAAATACAGGCCACGGATCGCTGCTTCATAAGCAGGAAAATCTTCACCGGATACCTGACCGGCAGGGAAAATTTTCACCTCGCCGTTTTTGAGATCGGTGTTAACGAATTGGGTATTTTGCGTAGGCTCATAAAAATGTATCGAGGCGTAAGCGCCGAATACATAAGAAGTACCTAGATTGCTTTCACCACTTTTAAGCTTGGCGAATTTATTTAATTTGATATCAAATAAGTAGTCGCCCTCACCTATCTTCAACACCACATCGTCACCATTTTCAAGGCGCAAAGACATGGTACCTAGTGTGTGACCGATACTCGCAGGCAGCATAGGAACGCCAACTTTTGCCGCTAATATGGAAGCGAAAGCATCAGCTAACATACTCTCCACCATTTTGGGATCTTGACGCAATCCTTCCGGCATAAGCGCTAAAGCTTCAGGTGTGATTTCTGATTTTTTAATTTGTATATTGCGGTTACCTGGTGAAGGTAAGGTCGCAGTGGTCATGCGTCGAGTGAATTGGGTAATCAGGCCATTGCCATCTTCTCGCACCATCAAATCTTTAACAAAACCTGTGATTTCTTCCTTGCTAGGTGGGGCATTCGTGGCATCAAAAATGACCACGCTGATAGGATAACTGCGCACAACGTTTTTACTCTTGTAGTCAAACATTAAAACATCGCCACGCAAATTCACAAAGGTCTTGTAATATGCGCCAAAATTCTCCGTTGATACCGTCTCGCCAGTAAGCACCAACACCGACATCAAGGCTTGATCGTTTTTGAGATTAACTAAAGTATCTAAGGCCGAAAATTCCAAGTTAGGATTTTTGATCAATTTGCTGCGTTCTAATATCCGAAACGACAAACTTTTTTCGCCAGCACTACTTTTATTGAGCTCTTGGAAAACCGAATAGCTATGAGGAAAACGGTCCTTAGCCGTCGCAAAGTCTCCAGCGAATGAAAATCCGGCTACAGTCACGTTTGAAGCATAAGTCAAGGAGCTGTACGTCCCTAAGATCAATAAGGAAACGATGGTAAATAGTTGATTTGAACGGAGATAGGAAGGTAAACGTTTTTTAAATGTAGATTTCAAATTCGTCATTTTGAATGGAAAGTTTTGGGCAGGTAAGAATTATCGACATTGTAGCAAGCAATGTCTAAATAAACTTAACAATATTATTTTTCCATTGAAGTTGATTTCCACATAGCAAGATTGTGTTTTTATTTTTTTCCCATAGAAAAACAAGCCACTAGGCCAAAGACAGGGCTGTCATCCTACCCTGTCTTGCAACAAGGCAAGCGCGCTTAGCCGAAGCTAGTACAAGTTAGATAAATTAGTTTTTCTCACGCAACGGCGATCCTGGGTCAAATTGCACAGCAGGTATCGATTGTAGGTAAGCATAAATATCAGCTAAATCTCCATCAGTCATCGTGCTAAATGAACGCCACGGCATGTGGGAATGAGGAATGATTTCTCCCGTGCGAAAACGGGCAATAAATTCTTCTCGGCTCCATGTGACAATACGTCCGGTCGCTTTATCAGGAGTTAAATTGGGCGTGACGAATACCCATTTAGAATTCACTTCAGATTCCATTTCCATCCCACCGGCTAGGCGTGGACCGGTAAATGAACCGTCGACAAGATTACGCTTGGTATGACAAGTCGCGCACTGTGCCACCACATTGGTGAGATAAGCACCGCGTAACAAGGCTGTGTCTGTCTCTTTAACCGACACTGACGGTGTAGGGCTGGTAGGCTT
Source organism: Undibacterium sp. (assembly GCA_019752975.1). Taxonomy (GTDB): domain Bacteria; phylum Pseudomonadota; class Gammaproteobacteria; order Burkholderiales; family Burkholderiaceae_D; genus Undibacterium. The sequence goes on from JAIELM010000055.1 coordinate 8,546, forward strand.
AATAATTAAAGCGAGAACCAGTTTGCCCAATAAATTTATCTCGTGTTTGGGTACTGGGTGATTAACCGCCTCCTGCGAACGCAAAAAAGACACTAAGGCGAGTAGATCCTCGTCGCTTAGATTTTGAAAATTCATGAAAGGAATAGCGGCACGCCCATCCGCATGGATTCCATAGCGAATAAATTGCGCCAATTGCGCATCACTTCGAGTACCAATACCGGTGACAGGATCAGGAGTAATATTAGGTGCATAGATCGTCCCCGGTGGGATCACAAACGCACGTCCGCCGGCTAATGTTGGCGCTGCAAATCCATCCATTTTCTTACCATCAACAACGGTGACATGACAGTGCACACAATGAGCCGGACCATAAGCCAAATAACGACCACGTTCAATCAGTTTGGCATCAGTACTCGCATGTATTGTCATTGAAGGAACTGGAAAATGGCGATCCCAACGCCATTGCGCGATCAAGAACAACACGACCAAGAGTACACACAAGACGGCAATAAACCCGAACACAATAGATCGAATACGAGAACTCAAAATGATTCCTTTTTTAATGGGGAAAGGCAGTCCAAAAATAGCTTAACTTCCTAAAACTTGTGTGTCATCCCAAGTGTCATCGAACTGCCAGATGGAAGTTGGCTAAACTTTTGCTGTTGTCGCATAATATAGAGTGTAGTTCTCTTTGAAAAGTAATATTCGTGGGCAAAACCGAATACGCTAATATGCTGTTTTGCGGTATTGTCGAGTTTGGATTTCTCACCATAGGCGAAGGCAAATTTAAATGCGCGCTGCGGTGACCAAGGAAGTAGTAGCCCGACGTCCGCACCACGTGCTTTTTGCTGCGCTGTCGAGTCTCTTTGGCTTAACAGATTACCGTATAGGCGAAAATTGCCAAAATCGTGGTTAAGAGAAGCTAGTACGCTCGTCAATTCCCCAGCAAGCAGGTCCGGCTTAGAATGATCAACCGCAATACTCATCTTGCTTGCGCCAGTTGTGTAGTTGAGGTCGGCCGTCCAATACTCCGAGCCAGAGCTTTCTTTCACTCGATACAGAAAACCGCCACCAAACCCTTGCAACGCAGGAAGTCGATAACGGATAGAATTGTCTTGCGCGCTATTTAATGCATGACTAGTCGCAAACCCTATAGCGCCAAATAACGGTGCTAAACGCGCATTGCCAAAGACATTGTTTTCTACCGCAGCGTCGAAAATCGGACTGCTATTGCGCCCCAATGCGATTGATCCCATCTCGCTTTTTATACCGACACTACTTTCGCGTCCCCATAAATTGGGTGTCGACGACCCTGTGTCCACAGCGATAAAAGAATCAAGTATAAAAAATGCCGATACTCCACTACCCAAGCTCTCAATGCCACGAAAGCCGATATGACTTTGATTGCCCAAGCCACTGGCGAGTGCATTGACACTCGGCGTTCCGGGCGTCTTGATGTTGGCGATTGAAACATCAAGTTCACCGAAGATGCTAACGCCAGTGTTTGTGTTTGCGCTTGACTGTGCTTGACTGATTGAGGCCGTGGCACAGAATATGGAACCGATGACGCCGACTAGAAGTTGTTTTGAATTTTTCATTTGGATTATCGAATTCATGATTGAAAAGGACGATTTTTTACTTAAGTTTTACGCGTGATTAGGTCAGCTTTACTTCCCGACGCACCAATGTAATAGCCTGTTCTGGACAAACTTTGACACATTCACCGCAGGCCTGGCATAGGTCTGGATGGATGACATTGGCGTATTTCCAGCCATGAACAAAGCCTTTAATTTTTCCCTTAATACTTAAGCCAGTACGTTGCTCTTTGCTTGACACCTTGACCAATAGCACCTCGTAAGGACAAGCGCTAACGCAAGGACCTTTGCCTTCACAACGATTTAAATCGATCAAGGGAACAATTTTTCCTGGAGCTTGTTTGCAGCTTTCGTTTGCTTTACTCATTGCCACTCCTTTGATTAAATATCGGCGTATTGGTGGCAACTTCTTTTTGCACCGCTGATAAAT
>JAIELM010000405.1 GCA_019752975.1 Undibacterium sp.
AGCCTAGCGTTGAAATATCGACCTCAGGGCGGATCCGCCAAACCGCGTTTAAAGCCGATCCCGTAATGCGACAGTTTATAACGGCTGATCTCAATATCATCGAACGTCAAGTGCCGGGTTCGTTTTATGAGTTCATTAGTCGTGATGTAATGCCTGGGGAGGCCGGTTTGGATTTGGGTTTCGATACAGGAAATGCGCAAGGCATTTTTAAAATGACCGCGAATGGGAGATGATGGCTTGAGCGCGCTTTTACTTTCCGATCTAAAGACGATTTTAGGTGAGCTAGGTCTGCTGCTTGAACCGGCAGATTGCGCGCGCTATGTGAGTGGTGCGCGTTATGGCAATGGCCAGACATTGGCGGTACTTCGCCCAGACTCTCATCAGCAAGTGGTAGCGATCGTTAAACTGTGTTCTGAGCACCAACAAGCCTTGGTCTTACAGGGCGCGAACACTGGCCTAGTTGCGGCCAGTACACCCGACGCCAGCGGGCATTATTTGGTCTTGAGTCTTGAACGCTTAAAAAAGCATATCGTGATTGATGTGATTAATCGCAGTGTAGAGGTAGATGCTGGCGTCACCTTGCAAGAACTTAACGCCGCTTTAGAACCGCACGGTCTTTTTTTTCCTATCGATCTCGGTGCTAATCCAAGTATCGGGGGCATGATTGCGGCTAATACTGGCGGCGCACGGCTGATTAAATATGGTGATGTGAGAAAAAATTTACTCGGTCTTTCAGCGGTCTTGATGCATCCCGCTGGTGAGGAATTGATGCTACAAGCAGCACTGTTTAAAAATAATACTGGTCCCGATCTTAAGCAATTATTCATCGGTAGCAGTGGCGCGCACGGCATTATTACTCGCGCTGTTTTGCAGGTGCATAGAATCCCCCAGCAAATTGCTACCGCATTAGTGGTGCCATGCGATCAAGCCGCGGTGCTGGCCCTGTTGCAGATTTTGGAGCAAAAGTGTGGTGATTTCTTGACCGCGTTTGAAGGTATTTCTGGCGCGGCCTTGCAATCGGTACTGAAGCATATTCCCAATATAAGTAATCCGTTCGCACCAGATGCAGTACCCGATTATTGTGTCTTAGTAGAGTTAAGCAGTAGCGCTGAATTGATAAGCGATGGATCAAACTCGGGGATAAATCTTGAAGCGATACTTGATCGTTGTTTGGAAAACTGTTTTGGTGAAGTGATAGAAAACGCGGTGATTGGTCGTGGCAAAGACTTATGGCGGATTCGTCATTCCATCAGTGAAGCATTGCGACATGAAGGTAAGATGATCGCCTTTGATATTTCAATGCCGCGTTCTTCTTTGCTCGCTTTTCGTGCGCAGGCCTTGCAAAGCATGGCACAGAAATATCCGTGGGTTAAGGTGATGGATTTTGGTCATTGGGCTGACGGTGGGATGCACTTCAATATGGTATGGCCGTCAAACTTAGCGCAGGTCTATAGTGACGAAGTTGTGCAAGAAATCAGAACCCTGATTTACGATATGGTGGTAAGGGAATTTCACGGTAGTTTTAGCGCCGAGCACGGCATAGGTCCTTACAATATCGCCTACTACCAGCGTTATACTAGTCAAGCGGCACGGCAATTGTCGGGCAAGATACAGCATTGTCTTGATCCGCATCGTTTATTAGGATTAACCTGGTTTGGTGAAAGTGTTTAGTGAAAGCTAGTGAGTGTCGTGCGCCGCGCGCACGATCACTAGGTCATTGTTTTGCCGCTATTTTGATTAAAACTGCTTTTCCTTTTTTATGTTTTCATGGGCTGTTCAGACGGCCTTGATCAAGCTATCATGCTGTGCGAATATGCGCACCTGATTTACCCAGGAAAAATAGACAAGGACAAAATGAAACTTTCCACCTTAGCCCTAGCCAGCGCTTTGCTGCTGACAGCATTTGCAGCATCGGCTCAACAAGCACCTGCCACGCCTGCCACCAAAAAAACTTTTACTATCGTCAGCGAAGCCCAACGCACCGCTGCTAAAGATCAAGCTCGTACCAATACCTGCTGGAACTTTGCCACTGCTAGCTTTATGGAGAGCGAAGTTGTTCGATTAGGTGGTTCTTTGATTGAACTGTCGGAAGTATTTGGCGTGCGTTATGCTTACCCGCTGAAAGCGGACGCCTATCTGCGCGTGCAAGGTAAAGCCACGTTCTGGGAAGGTGGCAATAATCACGATGCGATGGAAATGTTAAGGCAATATGGCGCAGTACCGAAAGTGAATTATACGGGACTAAAAGAAGGCGAAACTAAGTTAGATCACGCTGAATTGGGCGCCGTGACCAAGGCATTTTTGGATGCGGTGATTAAGAGCGGCAAACCGAGTCGCTCATGGCGCGCTGCTTTTGATGGCATTCTTGATGCCTACATCGGTAAACCACCAGAAAATTTTGCCTATCAGGGCAAAGCCTACACGCCCAAAACTTTTCGTGATCAAGTTCTCAAATTGAATCCAGACGATTATGTTGAGGTGACCAGTTTTAGTCATCATCCCTTCTATCAACGGATGCGCTTAGAAATTCCCGATAATTGGGCGCACAACAGCCATTATTTGAATTTGCCGCTAGAAGATATGGAGCGCTTGATGACCCATGCCTTGTCTAAGGGGTTTACGATTTCATGGGGTGGCGATACCAGTGAAAAAGGCTTTAATGTTAGAGAAGGTTATGCGGTCTTAGATGATGAGTCCAAAACGCCCACTCAAAAAGACAGACAAGACGCTTTTGATGATTGGCGCAGCACCGATGATCATAGTATGCACCTAGTGGGATTATCTAAAGATGAAGAAGGTAAGCCCTATTATTTGATTAAAAATAGTTACGGAAAAAATAGCGGCCCTTTTGAAGGACATCTACACATGAGTAAGAATTATTTGCTAATGAAAACCATTTATTTTATGGTGCATAAGGATGGGATTCCTGCGGATATTCGTGCTAAGGCTGGAATAAAGTAAGAACATTCTATGTGAACTTGAGACGAAAATTGATGCCCATTTATCGGTGCGGTACATAGAAGAGGGTAGGTAATTGGACATTCAAGTTTCACTATTTCAGTTGTTCGCTAACATCGTATTGATTGCTCATATCGCATTTGTCTTATTCGTGGTGTTTGGTCTGGTATTGACACTGTTAGGCGGCGTGCGATCTTGGGCTTGGGTACGCAATCCACGTTTTCGCGTACTGCACTTGGCCGCGATCGCTTACGTCGCGCTTGAGTCTTGGCTGGGCATCGTGTGTCCCCTCACCAGCTTAGAACTATGGCTAAGGGGCTTGGCGGGGCAAGTCGTGTATGAAGGTGATTTCATCGCCTATTGGTTGAGAAAATTTTTGTTTTTTACGGCCGCACCTTGGGTATTTACGTTCAGCTATAGTGTATTTGCCGTATTAGTCGTTGTGAGTTGGTACTATGTACGACCACGAAAATTTTCTCGCCCAGACTAAGTAGCCTCCTAATTTTCACCTTCATTTCGTTGTGCCAACTCAAAGCGTTCGCGAGTTGCCTCCTCATCTCTTTCTCCAAAAGCATAATTCGCTTCTAGCCACATGACGTTGATAATGGCGAGAGCGAGTGCCAGACCTATGCCTAAAATCCAGTTGAAATACCACATGTTAAATTCCTTTAGATTGCCGTTCAATATGCCGAGTGTTCATTAGCGAGAATATGTGCAGCATCGACTTTACCTTTCATGACACGATAAATCCACGCTGTATAAAAAATAATCAGCGGCAGGAAAATCACCACTACCCAAAACATGATTCCCAAACTTTGATGACTTGCCACTACATCCCAAGCGGTGAGGCTGCTATTGGGTGCTAAGGAGGAGGGCATGATGAATGGGAACATAGATGTGCCTGCAGTCAATAAAACACCAATGATAGTTAATCCGGTCGCGAAGAAAGCAGCTAGTGTCTTTCGCATTTGTGTGGATAAGGCGGCTAACAATGCGCCGATAAAACCCATGCTGGGCCAGCACCAAAGAAGTGGATGTTCCACAAAATTGACTAACCATGCCCCACGTACTTTGGTGACAGTTTTTGCGTTGGGCATAAAGGCGCTATTGGCGTCGGGCATGCTGACGATCTGATAGCCGTCGATGCCATAAGCGATCCAGTAGCCACCGATTGCAAAACAAATGGCCGTCAGCCCAGCTGCAAACAGTAAAGCCTTCGCTGCGCGCTGAGCAATGATGCCATCGGTTTTTGTTCTCAGAAAGGCCGCGCCGTGCATGGTCAGCATTGCGACACACAGTAATCCCGCTAGTAGACCGAAAGGATTCAGTAAATCGGAGAAGCTACCTAGATATTCCAAGCGCATATCACCATCAATTCGAAATGGCACGCCTTGCAATAGATTGCCAAACGCGATTCCAAAAATCAGCGGAGGCATAAAACCACCGACAAACAAAAGATAGTCCCAAGTACTACGCCATCGCGGGTCAGCAATTTTGCTGCGATAATCAAATCCCACAGGTCGGAAAAAAAGTGAGAATAGCAGCAGCATGAAAATCACATAAAAGCCTGAGAACGCCGCTGCATATGCTAATGGCCATGCGGCAAATAAAGCACCAGCGGCGGCGATCAACCAAGTTTGATTGCCTTCCCAAGTTGGTCCTATACTGTTGAGAATAATCCGGCGCTCAGTATCATTTTTGCCGACGAAGGGCAGTAAAATGCCAACGCCAAAATCGAAACCATCGGTTAAAGCAAAACCAATCAAAAGAACGGCAACGAAACACCACCAAATGATTTTTAATGTGAGGTAATCGAACATGACAACTCCTTGGATTCAAAATGGTACTTCCCCAAATGTAAGCTTGATGGCCCCAAACGCGCGTATTTGAACATCAAAAACAACTCCACAATTAAGAGCCCGGTATAAAAAATCATCAAGCCCGAGAGGCTAAAATACAGGTCGCTAGGCTGTAGTGTGGAGGCGGATAAATGGGTGGGTAATACGCCAGAAATGGTCCACGGTTGTCGGCCATATTCCGCCACCAACCACCCTGTTTCTATGGCGACCCAAGGCAGTGGAATGCTAAATAAGGCTAGCTTGAGTAGCCATCGATGTTTGGCTAAACGACGACGAATTAAGAAGTAAAACGAGAGGCTAAAAATCAATAGAAACAAGATGCCTAAAGCGACCATCAATCTAAAACCTAAGAATAAGGGGGTAACTTTGGGGATGGAATCATTTGTGGCATGAGTTATTTGTGAGGGTGTCGCATCGATCACATTAGCGCTGTATTTTTTGAGTAATAAGCCATAACCTAGGTCATTTTTAAGTGCTTTGAAATTGGCCTTTGCTTGATCGGAAGTGTCGCCAGCTTTGAGTCGTTGCAAGGCGGCGTAGGCTTGCATGCCACGTATAATACGCTCACGATTTTGCGCTTTTAATTCTTTGAGTCCTGTTACTTGTGTGTCTAGCGAGCGGGTGGCGATTAGCCCCATTAAATAGGGAATTTTGATTGCGTAGTCGGTGCGTTCTAATTGGTCATTGGGAAGACCTATGACGGTAAAAGCAGCGGGTGCAGCTTCGGTGTTCCATTCTGCTTCTATGCTAGCGAGTTTGATTTTGTTGACTTCTCCGGCGGTATAACCGGATTCGTCACCTAAGACGATGACCGATAAGGTGGAGGCCAGTCCAAACGCCGCCGCAATCGCAAATGATCGAAGTGCAAAAGCGGTATCGCGTGCTTTCAATAAATAGTAAGACGAAACACCTAAGACAAACATGGATGCCGCCACATAACCAGAGGCGACCGTGTGCACAAATTTAACTTGTGCAACAGGGTTGAAGATGACTTGTGAAATACTGGTCAATTCCATCCGCATCGTCTCGTAATTGAACTCTGCACCAACAGGATTATTCATCCAGCCATTGGCGATTAATATCCATAGCGCAGATAAATTGGAACCAAAAGCGACTAAAAATGTGACGCCTAAATGTGCCGGTTTGGAGAGTCGATTCCAACCGAAAAACATCAAGCCTACAAAGCTCGACTCTAAGAAAAATGCCATCATTCCTTCGATCGCCAATGGCGTACCAAAGATGTCACCGACATAGTGTGAGTAGTAAGACCAGTTAGTGCCAAACTGAAATTCTAAAGTGATGCCAGTCGTCACACCCATGGCAAAATTGATCGCGAATAACTTGCCCCAAAATTTGGTCATATCACGATAGATCTCGCGTCCGGTCATGACATACACCGACTCCATAATGACCAAGATCCACGATAAACCTAAGGTGAGCGGGACGAAGAGAAAATGGTACATCGCTGTCGCACCAAATTGTAGTCGTGAAAGGTTGACGACTTCTTCGATAGGGTTCATGGCTTACCTTTATTGGTGATGTTGGTATTCAATACGTGCTGCTCCACGACGGGTGTGGGCAGCTTCATATGTGTGCTAGTAGGATGGGAGAAACAATACTTCCATATCAAAAACAATATGGTGACTTTGATGCATACAGCGAGAGTGATTTCTAGACTTAGCGGTAAACCTGTTCTGCCAATACGATGTATTCGATGTATATTTGTGGTAGTCATGGTGTTTGTGAATTGCTTGGTAAAGTTCAGCGTCGTAGGTTTGTCTATTATTTCGCGTTGTTATGTCATCTTCATCGCGTGGCGGAAGGGGCTATGCTTTTTCATCCGATGTTGGTTCTTCTCCAAAGCGAAATCTATCCCGTATATCCAATAGTTTTCCCACTTTAGAACCCATCTTCATCAAGGAGGCTAGAGTCTCCGGTGACAAGCGTTGTACGTCATCAAACCACGAGGTCGATAGTTCAATCAGTTGATACATCTCTCGCATACGTTCTTGCGCCAATCTGTCGTCTTCTGACGAGGGGTTTTCTAGTAAGGCGTCGCGTAGCATTGAAAGCGTAGGCTCGATTTCGCGGCGACGACGTTCTTCTAGAAGCGCTTTAAAAATATCCCAAATATCTTTCGGTGGCTCAAAATACTCACGTCGATCACCCGACTTATGCATTAGTTTAACTAGGCGCCAGGCTTGTAACTCCTTGAGCCCCATGCTGACATTGGAGCGAGAGAATGAGAGATGTTCCGCAATCTCATCGGCATTCATGGGCTTCCCCGTGACATAAAGTAGCGCGTACATTTGACCCACGGTGCGGTTAATTCCCCAGCGGCTACCCATTTCACCGAAATGTAGAATAAAGCGTTGAGTGAGGGGGCTTAGCTTATCCATATGTTTAATTTCCTGTAATTTCACGAATTACTGAAATTATAGAATGTTTTGGAAAATATTGCAGGCGCCGGTTGAACTCAGTTTCCCAGCTGTGCAATATGGGCGTGTGGGTGTAGAAAGTAATGAGGCGGGAATCTACGTATGGCAGGCTACAGAGCTGCCTATATCCGAGGGAATAGGTGGGATAAGGAAGTGAGTGTCTTGGCTTAAGTTGGCTTAAGTCATTGACTGAGCAAGAGAATAACTTTAATGCTTTTGCTGTTAGCTGGGCGATAATTTACAAATAATTCATCACTTTATAAGGTGGAAACGTTTTAAAATTTCCTATTTGCGTAACGCGAAAAGTTGATTTACAATGTGCGTAATTTCCATGTGGCAATTGTTTCACGCGGAAATCCCCTTGGAGAGATCAATATGAAAAGTAGTATTTTAGTTGCCGCGCTGTTGAGCGCTATTGCTGTGGTCAGTGTGAGTTACGCTAGTGAGCAAGCGCCTGTAGTAGAGAAACAAAGCTGTGAAAAAGCGGTATATCCTAAGTCTGCGTTAATCAATGAAGAAACGGGCACGGTCGTTTTATCCGTTTTGGTCGCAGCCGATGGTAATGTGCTTGAATCTAAGGTTGAGCAATCCAGTGGCTCTAAAACTTTGGATAAGGCCGCGGCAAAAATTTATTCTAGCTGCAAATTTAAACCGGGTGCTAAAGATGGTAAGCCTTTTCAAACTTGGGTGAAGCTTGAGCATATTTGGAGTTTGTCGTAGTACGGCTTGCAAGCAGCGATTTGGTCGATTTCAAGCTTGCTTGCATAGCGTTTCATTGTAGGTGTGTGCAAGTGCCCACCCTACAGATACTTACTTAATTAATTAATTACGCAAACAATTTATCGTAAGTGACAGCAAAGTCCGATCAACAAATATTATTTTGTTTGCAGTGCGCCAGTGATTAAAATATCTACAGTCGGCACATCGGTAAGACCTCCACGTGCTCCAGTGGCGACCGCTTGAATCTTGTCCATCACGTCCAAGCCTGTAATGACTTTGCCAAACACGGCATAGCCCCCACCACTAGCGTCTAATCCGATGTTGTCGATACTATTGATAAAAAACTGTGAGGTGGCGGAATCGGCTGCCGCAAGTCTTGCCATAGCAAGGCTACCACGCACATTACTAAGGCTGTTATAGGCTTCTAACGGGATTGCGGCTTGGGTAGCTGCTGGTACCAAATCAGCGGTATAGCCACCAGCTTGAATTACCGCGATCGTAGATATCGGGTCGACAGTGGAGACTCTCGTCACTCTATGAAAAATCTTATTTACATAGAAACCAGCTTCAACGTAATTCAAAAAATTGTCTACGCTAATCGGTGCTTTAGTTGGATTGAGTTCTAGCACCATCGTTCCCATCGATGTGGTCATTGTGACCTGGGGTTGTACCGCAAGTGGGATGGTCGCTACAGCCGAATAGAGGGAGTTGCCAGCGGTATCGCGGATGACCACCGGTACCGCACCGACACCGACCATTTTGCAACTATACACTTTTTGTATCGACGAGCTTCCTGGCTGTTCCGTGGTCAGTAGGCAGCCGCGATGCGAAAGCGTTATCCCTGAATCGAGGTTCTGGCCTTTCACCGTGATGAGACTTGTTTTGCGATAGATTAATTGATCTACGCTGACATCGCTGATGATTGCTTTGGCTTTATTGGCCGGAGTACTCGATTTACCACCGCAAGCAGTAATCAGTGACAGGATGCTGAATGAAGCAACCAATAAGATAGGATATTTCAATGTATTCTCCAGTGTATTGCGCGTCAAGGTGAAGGAAGTGTGAAGTATAAGGGCTAGTTCGTTTGAGGGAAATGATTTTTACAAGGAAAATGCGAATCTCATTGAGGATAGACTAGCAGACTTAGTTCAAATGAAAAAAGGCTGACATCGCTGTCAGCCAAAAGGGAGAACTTAAAAATCGGAACAGGCTTATTTTGTTTGTAACATTGAGCTAATTAATATATTAGTTGTTGGAATATCGGTAACAGGTGTTGTACCAACTAGGCGCGTTCCAGTTGCGACAACTTGTATTTTATCTAATACATCGAGGCCGGTGACGATTTGACCAAACACAGCGTATCCTGCATTTGTGGGGGTGGCATCAAATCCAGTGTTATTGACACTGTTAATGAAAAATTGTGATGTGGCAGAATCGACGGGTGTGCCTAGACGTGCCATGGCGATACTGCCTCGTATATTGCTTAAGCCATTAGTTGCTTCTAATTTGATCGCAGGCTGGGTCGGCGCTTGTACCATATCAGCGGTAAAACCACCGCCCTGTATCATCGAAAATGAGGTTGACTTAATTACCCTATGAAAAATCTTATTCACATAAAAGCCAGACTCAGCGTAGTTCAAGAAATTATCTACCGTGATTGGGGCTTTGGCTGGATTGAGTTCTAGCACCATTGTGCCCATGGAGGTGACCATGGTGACTTGAGGTTGAACTGCCAGTGGAATAGTTGCCGTACCTGCGAATAAGGACTTGTTAGCTGCATCAGTTATCATCAGTGGGACTGTACCCACGGCTATCATTTTGCAGCTAAAGGACTTCTGTGTTGCAGTACTCCCTGCGAGCTCAGTGATTTTTTGGCAGCCTTGGTGGGAGAAATTAATGCCTAAGTTAAGGTTTTCCCCTTTTACTGTGATCACACTCGTTTTACGATACACCAGTTGATCGGTAGTCACACTGCTGACACTGACTTGTGGTGAGTTGGCAGGTGAATTGGATTCGTAGTTGCCACCGCAGGCGCTCAACGCGAATAAGGTGGCTATCAAGGTGGGGAATGCAATAGAGCGCTTCAATTTTAACTCCAGTAGGCAAAGTAAAATGCATGGGATATAGGAAGTGGATTATAAGGAGTAGTCCACACGAGGGAAATATCTTTCCTGTCTAAGATTTGTAGACAGTTGTAGGCAATTGTAACAAACTAAAGCAGGCCGTCAAATAACAGGCATTGAACCTCTTGCCCGACAGCGACGTCACTCATGTCGTCATCCAATACTATCATGCAGTTGGCTAGTGACATTGAACGTAAAACCCCAGAACCTTGTGCTCCGGTGGTGCTTACTTGCAACTTCCCTAAAGCGTTGGTTTCTATAATGCCACGCTGGTATTCGGTGCGACCTAGACGCTTTTTGATGGCGTGACTTGCTATAGCTGGTACTTGGATGAGTTCAGTAGCATTGGTGCCCATTAATCGTAATAGTGCATCCCTTGCAAAGAAGTAAAACGTTACCATTACCGCTACTGGATTAC
>JAIELM010000439.1 GCA_019752975.1 Undibacterium sp.
AAAAACGCGGCTAGTACAGCCAAACAAATGCAATAATTCCCCACCATTACAGATAATAGAAATGTGAATTGAAGATAGTCTGCGATACTATTTTAGTTATTGACCTAGAAGCCTCTTGCCATGCCAGCTTTTCATCGTCAAGATCTGACTCTCCTAAATCCAGCCTTCGATTCACCACTGGTGGAGGTCGTCACTGAATTGGAACACCTACGTCGCCTTCAGTTAGGTGGAACGACACCTGCTACCGTATTTTTTCAACTCAAACATATTTTCCACATGTTAAAGAGCTCCGGCTTTTCCTAACTAGATGCAGCGCGCTTGTTAAGCTCAACTTAAGCTCAACTTAAGCTCAACTTAAGCTCAATTTTGCGACTTGCATTATTCAACGGTTAGCAGCCTAGGTTCTAGACCATGGAATACGCGTATGAAGAAACCAGAAAGTTCTACCAAATTGGCATCAGTGCGAACACAAGCGGAATCTCTGTTTATATCATCGGATGAGAAGGTGAAAAATACTTAGCCGAGGCTGGTGAAATAGAACTTGGCAATGCGCGCGTAACGGAAGTACCGCATCAAATTAAACGCTAACAGATATCAACAACGATGTTCGTCTGCACACCGTACAAGATGGATTTGCACGGACTAGCGGCCGTGCTCAGTTTTAAATTTCAACAAATTTAAAGAAAATCTTCGACTATCAAAAAATATAGTTTATATGTACGATTCACAGACATCGTTTTCATTCCCTGAGAATTAACTCAACACAAAAACGATGTCTGTAAATCGAACACTTAAAGGGAACCTCTATAAAAGGGAACCTCTATAAGCTTCCGCATTAACTAGCCGCCTCAAAAAATTTCATCTCGCTCCCTGACTTACTGAACCGTCGCAAGCAAGCTTACCCCACTAATCGCGCTATATCCTTTCAACAATAAATAGTAGGTTCCGGCAGTAGGAGCGCTAAAACTAATGGTTTCGTTATTAGTCGCACCATCGGACTTCTTGTCGTACACCGTGGTCGTTGGCGCTGTTCCAAATTTGGCAAAGATATCGCCATCGCCAGTACCACCGCTAAGTTTGAAAGTCAGACTGGTTTTACCTGCGGGAACGACGATAGAATAAAGTTTAGTCGCATTCGTGGCTAAAGCGATTCCTGTCACGGCTTGACCGCTACACAGTACCGTTCCTGTGCAACCCACCACCGCTTGATAGCGTGCCACTAGAGACGCACCGTTGACAGCACTAACTGTGTTCAGTAAAAGTTTGTAAGTACCCGCAGCGGGTGCGGCGATGGTGATGGTTTCCGCATTGCTCGCCCCATCTGATTTTGCAAGATAAGTGGTGGTGGTAGGATTGGCGTTAAGTTGAGTATAGAGGTCGGCATTGCCCGTTCCTCCAGAGAGGGTAAAACTGAGATTCGCCACATTGCTAGGCACTTCAAAACGGTACATCAGTTTTGCGCCGGTATCACTGGCTATTCCATTGATAGGAACATCTTTAGTCAGTGGCGTTTCCACTGGACCAATCACCCCTGAGCAGCCACTGCAAGTGCCGCTCATGGCGTAGTAGCCTAGCGAAGAGTAGTTAGAAAAGCCGTTCGCGGGTGTCCCTTCTGCACCACCGGCGACCACCAATGAATAACTTCCGGTGGGAAGCGCAAGATTAGTAAAACTAGCCTTACGATCCACGGTCGGACTGGACGATGCGACGATGACACCCGCAGAATTAACGATCTTGGCACTCACGTCCAACATACCGAAATACTCGATGCGATCAAGATTCAGATTGAGTACTCCACCGCCTGCCCCCGTCGTAAAGGTAAAACTATCCGTGTCACTGGTTCTTTCAATTTGTCCCCAGTTCGCGCTGGGCGATACCCCTCCACTGGCATCAATAACCAAGGCTTTGCCTGTGGGATTATCGTCTGCAATATAGGGGATCGCATCTTTGCTGTTCATCATATTGAGGTCATCTTCATGATTATTTGCAGTACTGTATTCCCCTTTGCTCCAAGTCCACATACTAGCGGGCCAACTTGCGCCGCGATAGTAATTCCCCATGATAGGGCCCCATTGAAACGCGGCGATCCCTTCGTAGTATTCGCCACCCGTACCACCGCCATCGTGACTCATCCCCATTTGATGTCCCATCTCATGCGAAGTGGTCATACCAAGATCAAAGCCATATTCCATGCCGGCCTCAACCGTCTTGTAAATGGTGCTTGTCGCCGTGGTTCCCCAAGAATTAAGGGGGGCATTAGCGCGACCTTCGGTGTTATAGAAATGGGCAATTCCAGTACGAGAAAGATTGGCAGTTTTAGCAGTGTTATAGACAGCAAGATCAGTCGTGATATTAAGGTTGTAAGGCGAGTAGATTCCTGAAACGATTTGCCACATACGAAACATGGCTTCCTTGGCCACGCCATTCAAGGGCGTTGATCCGTTCATGACTTCACGGGTATCTAGATAAAACACATAAGAGCTACCGGGGCGACTTTGCAGATGAATCAGGTCTTCATTATTGTAAGGGCCGATAAACGGTGTTTGCCTTTGCGCCATAGGGCTGTAGCTGGGCGGAAGCATCGTTAAACCTTGGGTTCGATTCATTTTCAACCAATCGGGATGAAGATCAGGGACGACTGCAGTAATCGGCACTTCATTCACCAACACACGCCCATTGACATTGGTACTGTACTCATAAGCGCGCTTAGTATCGTTAAAGATCATGTAACCTTGTAGGGATTGTTGATTACCCTTAAGATAAAACTGCGAATTGGGTGTATTCAACGCTGTTCCTGAAACCGACACCACCCCATCTTTTTGATAAAAGTCACGGATATTGGCCGCGATAGAAGTGCCGTTAACGCTCGCGGCAAGTTGTACCACGCCACTCTTATGCTGTGCAGCAAAAGCATTAATCACGTTCTCAACTGAACCGATATCCTGAGCTGAAATTTTATCCGCTTGAGCCAACACCGTTGTGCTCGATATACTTGCAAACAACGCGGACATAAGGGACATTGAAAGACGTAGAGCGAATCGATTCTTAGGTTTCATATTGATCTCCAATTTATTTTGTGGGATCAGTGTTATTTAATCTATGTGGTTTTGGCAAGTCGATTAGTAGGATAATAAAGAAGAAATACGAGCAAGAATATATGGCAAAGTGAGGAAGTTTTGCGCACACAGATGCCTAGCTAATTTTAAGTATTTTTATTAAATACTATCGATATATTAAACCAAATTACATTCGCAAAAGTAAATCTTGTTTTTACTTTTACAGTAATTTGAAAAACAACGTATGTTTCTGTGACATCTACAGCACATAGCGCGGGCAATCTAGGATTTAAAACCTATGATTGACCCTGTGCTGCGCATTAGTACTCTGACACTTATACTTTTAGATAGGACTTATGCAAAACAGACGCTGGCGTTGTTGCGTTCGCCTCGTCGTACTAAAAGTACTGCCTTCGACTCCGCGCCTAGCCAGCGCAATTTTGCGTTGTTCCTATTGGGTATTTGTGCGTCTCCCTTGCCATCGCAACGACAGGTTCCCACGTTCCTTTACAAAACCTAGTATCACTTCACTCCACCTAGATGTCGGATGCCACCCACACAGCCCGCAAGACTCGCTTGTGGATTGATCTAGGAATCATCTTGATATCCCCGTTTTGACATCATCGAAGTCTTTCGACACTTCATCAGTGGTTCACTTTCGTTCGTCTCTTGATACCTGACCTGACCGGATTCTTCCAGCCTTTTGACTCAACGCTCACCACACGAACTCTTTATTCATGCAGCTTGAGCTGGCTTGAAGCCGGCACCTGCCTGCCGACTTCGAGGATCCTGTCCTCATCTCTGTAAAAGTTATGCACTTCTCTAGCGTTCGTTTCCTTTCGTTAGATTGTTTGTGCTACGTGGCACACCAAGAGCTGACACCAGTCGACGCTATCTGCATCAATGCCGACAACCATTCCACAGGCGGCAAATGCTGCATTTCTAACTGCAGATGATTTCCCAAGCGCAAACCCATTCTCGCTCGTGCATCGCCACTCCGACTCATTTTGAAAAGTGAGCGCTTGGACGATTTCTTTGGGTTTGGGTAGGTTGGGTTTGTGGAGGGCTTACCAATAAATTATAAACTTAGGGAAGATAGTGAAAGTAGCGCCTTATCTTAATGGTGCCAAACAGAGAAGAAAAATAAAAGCAGAGGGAATACCACGAGAAAATACAGGAAAAAACATTTCTCATTTTTTAATGTAAATTTGCATAGTAAAAGTAAGTTTAATGCTATAGTCGTGCTGCAAATGTGCATGAGCCACTTTGCGGCATATCGAGGAGATATGTCTTATTTATTTCTTACTATGGAGATGTACCATGTTAAAAGGTTTGAATAAGAAAATCGTTTTATTTTTGTTGGCAATCGGATGTAGTGCAGCATATGCCTACCCTCCCTATTGCTATTTTGAATGTCGCCACCTTGGCGTTCGATCACCCGCCTATTGGGAGTGCTACTACACTTGTGATGAAGCATGTGGATATGTCGAGACATGTGATTGGCATCAAGGGCAAGATTAATTTCTCAACACTTGCCAAGATTAGACTACAAACAAATGCCCAGTCTTTTTTGACTGGACATTTGCTCACAAATTAATTCGCAAAACCCATCTTCCAACTACTAATATACCCCGTATCCACCGCCGCACTATCGACTACTTTCAACTTCCACACCCCATTTGATGCCACCGTCACCGCATTGACGTTAAAGCGTTTGATGATGTTGTCCGCGGAACCGCCCTGTTTGCTTTGTAGCACAAATATCTTACCATTCGGGGCAATTAAGCTTACCGTTAGGTCGCCGCTATAGGTATGCATGATATTGACGTCTACCGTGAAATAGCCAGAATCTCCGGTTCTTGGTACGGTTATGGGGCTACTTGCTCCGGCACTATTATTGTCGGGGATATTGTAGCGTGTGGTGTTTTCAAAATTCACGCCAGTGTTGGTCGTGGTCGCTAGCAAACTCGCTGCGGAATAAGCAGATTTAGCTTTGAGAAGAACATAATATTTACTAGCGACGGGCGTAGTGATATTGCAGGCTTCTGTGTTTCCTACAGAGTCGGATTTGCAATCAAAGGCTGTCGTAGTTGGAAAAGCCCCTTGCTTGACATACATATTGACGTCGCCACTGCCACCATTTGTGCCAAATTTTAACGTACTAGGCGCGCTGGTTAAATCAAGGACATAGTAAGCTTCGCTGTCGACCGCCCCCGCTAAATTATTCACTGCGACATTAGCGCCTATAGGCGTAGCCGTAGGAGGCAGAGTACCAGTATCACCATTAGGAACAACATTATTAAAATAAGTGGCAATTTGCGGCCAAATATTATTAATTAAAGCACCGGAGTTATTCCCCGTAGGACAGCCACCTAAGTGGTGTAATGCGATTACTTTTTTACTGGAAAAAGCCACCACAGGGGAGCCAGAACTACCGCCTTCGGTATCGCATTTATATCCAGCATCGGTATTAGTACCATTGCCGTTTTGTATGGGCGCATCAATCCGGCACACATTCCCCGTATTCGCATCACTGGCTATCGCTAATTGTTTAGGATTACCGCCGCCATGTTGAGGGATAAAAATTTGCTCGTCTTTGACGGCGGGGCGTACGTCCAAGCCAAAATTGCCAAAGCTGGCAATGGCGGCTAAATCATTGATGGTGTAGAGGCTGTAATCTAAGGTCGCGTCGGTCTTTAACAAGCTCACCCCATTGACTTTGGTTACGGGAGCTAGGCTACTCCCCCCACAAGTGGAGTTCTGATAATTGAACCAAACTTCAGAGGCAGCAGCGCCGGCTTGAGTAGAAATACAATGGTTATTGGTCATTAAGAAGTTTCCACTACCTACTCGCCATGTCGTACACAAGCCACCTGACATCAATAATCTGGCCACCGGGCGACTACGCTCATATTCCACTGGATTGCTGTTAGCGTAGCAAATTGCGTCTTTGCGATCATTATTGGAACAGACAGAAAAAGTATTGCCGCCGCTACTGACATCATTTTGGGTTTGATTTAAGATTTGCCCAATTTTTTCATGGCTAAAACCTTCCATGATGCGCCGTATGCGTACACCATGCTGAGCATAATCCCATTTCGCTCCATTCAAACTTAGACGTAAATGCGCCACTTCACCATTGACCGACATGGCGGCAAAACTGGTTTTACCGTTTTCGCCCAGCTTGCTTTCTACCGTATGTGCGGCCAGTTTATCTGAAGCGTAGCGATATACTTCCCCACCACTGTCATCAGCCACTTCAAGTACCGCCCCTTTAGGCAAATTGAAGTACTCAAAATGAACTTTAACAAAACTAGCGCCGGTGGCCGCGCGTAACACAGTTTCATTGCTGGCGATTCCCTCGCCACTGGGACTAAGATTGTAATGAACTGATTTGGCTTCCGCGATCGGGATAGGACCTTTTCCCCCTTGGGCATAGGCGCTACTTATGCTTGCTAGCAGACACAATCCCAAAGTAAAGAAGTTTTTTAGATGGCTTCCTGTTTTTAAAAACATGTTTGACTCCCTAATGTAAAGTGCTAGCACAATTGCCGACACTCAAGGGAGTATTCATGGAATTAAAATTTGAGTAAAGTATTCTTAAAAAAATACTATATTTATGAAAGAATTTTTACATAATTTGTGGTTTTTTATACCGAACCTAACATCTTCAAAAATTCAAAATCAGACACTGCACAGGAGAAATAAAAGTTTTAGCATTCATCACACTTAAAATTTTACAATAAAATTATTTATAGTTATTTTTTATTCCTACAGAGATCACTTTTCAAACCTAAGGCTTCGTCTTTGAGCAATGGCAAAAATGGCTGATCTTTGGCTTCATCCTAAAACCGATGATTGACCGCACAGCTTTATCAATAATTTCTTGATTAGGACTTATCCCAAATTGCGCTGTCTAGGCGCGAAGACTAAGCTATAGGCTTGCGTAACGATCCTCTTCATTTAAAACAGACTTTCGTGCTCGCAGCCAACGCACTATATCGATAGCGCACCAAATAGCGATCAACGAGATCAAACCGATTCTAATTTCCGATGTCCGTGGCAAGAACAAATAGATTATATAAAAGTAGTAAAGAATTCGAAATTCCCATGACCCCTTATCAATTGCCTTCTTATCGCGCAGGAAAACTAGGCAGTGAGGGCACTGTGGCCTGAAGGTTTGCGGGCAATACCACTTAGCGTTCGGTGGCCATAAAGTCGACCGTGCTTTATCAAATAGATGACGGCATTCTGGGCAGCGATATATGCCATTATATTGATCGGTTTTAGGCGCCAAGAATTCAGGTTCACATACTTTGCAAATAGCGTTTTGGTTGACCAATAAGGAGCCACAATTTTCACAGATATTTTTTTTATTAGGCATATTAAAGGAGACTTGAATTCAACAGCGAAGTGCAACACTTACGTCCCTGTTATGCCAAATGCTAGGTAAGTCGTGAAATACTTCATAGGGCGTTTTAAAGCCTAGACATTTTCTGGGACGGTGGTTCAATTGATTCAATGCGAAGCTTACCCCATCTACACTCACTTTACGTAAATCTGTCCCTTTAGGGAAAGATTGTATGTCAAGACCCGACACCAATCTCCTGACACCAGTCTTCTTTTTAGATTTCGATATCTGTATCGAAAACTTTGACGGCATGACCAAAAATGCTAACCTGCGTCGGAGCGCCTTCACCGTCTATTGCTACTTTTACGTCAACGTAGCCCTTTCGTCCCATAGTCTCGCCTTGCATCGCAGTAAATCGGAATTCAGATTCAGAATAGGCGACTAGTTTATTTGCAACTAGGTATGCACCCAAAGGACCATTCGCGTTACCTGTTACCGGATCCTCATTTATCCCAATGGCAGGAGCAAACATTCTGCCGCAAATAAGCACGTCATCTTCCGTTGAGTCAAAGGTAAAAACATAATAGCCGTCACATTGAACCTCTCGACTAATCACTTTCAATGCATCTAAATTCGGCTCTAACGCATTTAGCCGAGACTTGGAATGAATTCCTATCATTATCTTCGAATGCCCGGTAGACGCTACTCCAATCGGGCATCGCACATCTACATCGTTACTTTCTAAGCCGAGAGCACCAATAATACGTTGCTTGATTTCATCTGCAAAAGGAGGTTCTAACACCACCTGGCCTTGAACCATCTCTACCTTCGGATGATCATCTGATTGATACAAACTTATTGAGAGTATCCCTGCACCGGTTCTTATTCGTGTTGATATCGATGATAATCGGTTTTCTAGTGATAGCGCATAGCCAGATGCCACGGTAGCATGCCCACATACTGGGACTTCTGTTGTCGGCGTGAAGTACCGAATATGAAAGTCATGATCAGACGCCGATGCAGAGAAAATGAAGGCAGTTTCTGAATTATTCAACTCGCGCGCGAGGCCTTGCATTTGATGATCTGACATACCATCTGCGTTAGTCACGACACCTGCGGGGTTTCCGGTAAATCGAAGCTTGGTGAATGCATCAATCTGATAGACTTTTCTTTTCATTATCTCTCCGTAAATCTAACGAATATGTTGGGAATGTTGGTGTCGGGCTTGCATGTTGGTGTCGGTCATGTAGTGCGGGTGAAACCCGCGCTGGTTTAGCTGGTTTATTAAGCATATACCGCGCGGGTTTCACCCGCCCTACGAAACGTTGATATTCGAACAGTCCCACACTTCCATTAACTAGACGCAGCACCAAACCTCCCCCTCACCAAATGCAATTTCCGATAACTATCAATCAAACGCTGGTGCCTATCCAAGCCCTCCAACTTCATACTGGTAGGCGTTAAGCCGAAGAAGCGCACGCTGCCGTCAACCGAGCCAATCACCGCGTCCATGCGCTCGTTGCCAAACATGCGGCGGAAATTGGTTTCGTAATCATCCAGCTCTAAGTCCTCATCCAGCATAACCTCTAACACCACATTTAAGGCTTGATAAAATAAGCCGCGTTCAACCGTGTTGTCGTTGTATTGCAGGAAGGCTTCTACCTCTTCTTTCGCCTCTTCCAATTGCTGTAAGGCGAGCTGTATCAGTAATTTTAACTCTAGTACGGTGAGTTGACCCCAGACTGTATTTTCGTCAAATTCGATACCGATTAAAGTGGCGATGTCGCTGTAGTCGTCTAGTTCGTTGTTCTCTAAACGTTCGAGCAGCGCTTCCAGCTGGGCGTCGCCTAGCTGATGCAAATTGAGGATATCGGCGCGGAACAACAAGGCCTTGTTGGTGTTATCCCAGATCAAGTCTTCGATGGGATACACTTCGGAATAGCCGGGTACCAAAATCCGGCAGGCAGTCGCGCCTAGTTGGTCGTATACCGCTTGATAGACTTCATTGCCCATTTCTTCGAGGATGCCGAACAATGTGGCTGCCTCGTCTGCATTGGCATTTTCGCTTTCGCTAGTGAAATCCCATTCTACAAATTGGTAGTCGGCCTTGGCACTAAAAAAGCGCCACGACACGACGCCGCTGGAATCAATGAAATGCTCCACAAAGTTATTCGGCTCCGTCACGGCATTGCTGACAAAGGTGGCTTGCGGCAAATCGTTGAGGCCTTCAAAACTGCGACCTTGCAGCAATTCGGTCAGGCTACGTTCTAGCGCTACCTCTAGGCTTGGGTGTGCGCCGAACGAGGCAAACACGCCGCCGGTGCGCGGGTTCATTAGCGTCACGCACATCACGGGAAATTGTCCGCCTAGTGAGGCGTCTTTGACCAACACCGGAAAGCCCTGCTCTTCTAAACCTTGAATGCCAGCAACGATGCTGGGATATTTCGCCAGCACTTCTGATGGCACGTCCGGCAAGGCGATTTCACCCTCTAGAATTTCGCGTTTTACCGCCCGTTCAAAAATTTCGGACAGACATTGCACCTGCGCTTCGGCCAGCGTATTACCAGCACTCATGCCATTGCTGGCGAATAGATTTTCGATCAAGTTGGATGGAAAATACACGACTTCGCCATCCGACTGGCGCACGAAGGGCAATGAGCAGATACCACGCTCACTATTGCCAGAATTAGTGTCGATCAAATGCGCGCCACGCAATTCACCATCGGGGTTATAGATCTCTAGGCAGTAGTCATCCAAAATTTCTTTGGGCAATGCGTCCTTTTTGCCGGGCTTAAACCAGCGCTCGTTCGGATAATGAACAAAGGCGGCGTTGGCGATGTCTTCGCCCCAGAACGAACCTGCATAAAAATGGTTGCAACTGAGTCGCTCGATATACTCGCCCAATGCCGATGCTAAGGCGCTTTCTTTGGTCGCGCCTTTGCCATTGGTAAAACACATGGGCGAGTTCGCATCGCGGATATGTAGCGACCAAACATTCGGAATAATATTGCGCCACGACGCGATTTCAATCTTGATGCCCAAACCTGCCAACAGTCCGGACATATTGGCGATG
>JAIELM010000124.1 GCA_019752975.1 Undibacterium sp.
AACCATAGTAACAATCCACCAATGCCAAAAACGCTAAAGCTAATAGCAGTCGCAATTAAGCGCCAACAACAATCACATTGGTGCATAAATTTTCTAGACATGACGTGACCATGTCCAACGGCGAGTTGCACAATGGCGCGTTAAATACCTTTGTCGGCCCAATTGAAATCGTAGAATTGCCAAACCAGCAGGGAGTAACTTGTTTTCGCTGTCGTCGGTTATTGGACTTGCGCCTGGTTCTAGCGCTTCCCAATGTAAGCACAAACTATCGGACGAATTTGCAGCCTTGATTAACCAAGCAAAAGCATACGGTTGCTCATCACTATCTTCAAAGCGCTGAAACAGTGGTGGTAGCTTTTGCTCCGCGACGACCAACAATACTTCAGACGCGCCGTCGGCGAGTAAGCTACAGGCTTCAATCACGGCATGTTCTACACTGCTCGCACCGGCAGCGAGTGCCAAATGATTGGCATGGTCCTGCCGCGCAATAGAGAATAAACCCGCAGTCGCGTTATGCACAGCCGAACTAAATCCTATAGGAGAAATCGATCCTCCAGCTGACTCCACATTGGGGTCGACCGCCGCATCATGCAGGAGTAACTCGGAGATCAATTCTAGCGACAAAGCCACATCGCCATGACGTGAACAAAAAATCGTCGGCACATCTCTCGCATCGCCTAGGCAAGCATAAGCCACTTCCAATGCCATGCGTCCCAAAAACCGTGCTCGCCGTCTCAGCAGCGCAGGCATAGCCGCCACTTTTGGGGGGGTATCGTCTACCTTGATGAGGGGATTTGTGGACAATAACCAAGCTTCCCAATCCAGATCAGATACTAAGCCAGGCGCCCACTGCGTATGTTTGGAAATGCTGAATTTGACGCTTTGATTGTGCATTGTAATTAATGAAAAATAAAGGGGTGTTTTGTTGCGAAAATGCTGATAAAAAGCGTCGGCGAGATCATAACATGCGCTACTTGATAACTCAATTAACACAACTTGTGAGAACACGCTAAACTTACTGACTGCCAATAGTTAGTTTCTGACTATTCACGATTATGGCATTCTGGATCCACATAAAATTTTAATGTTAAATTATAATTATTTTTACTAAAAATCTCATGCAGTAACACCTCCTTAGGTTCACATGAATTTACCATCAAAGAAAACTTCAGTCTTAAAAAGAATCGGCTTACGCCTGACGCTGAGCTATACCGTGATTTTGGCGCTCTTTATTGGCGTGTCGGTGCTGACCGCGGTTCAATTGCAAGGTATGTCGGTGCGGCACGATCACTATGCTAAGAATGATCTCAAGCGACTACTAGACATCCAATATGTCAGCCTAGAGACGGAAGGGATAGGCTTAGAATTTTTGATCAAATTCGCCAATGTGCAACAACAGACTATGCCGGATTATGCCTCTATAGACGAGCAAGCCAAGCATCTTGATATGCTGATGGAGCAACTGCGAGGGCAAGTTCAAGATATCGAAGAAAAAGCCAGTTTATTGGAAGTGATCGCTAAACACGCAGCCTTCCGCGCGAGTTACTTTGAGGTGCTAGACGATTTGGAATTAAACGGTGTGCAGTCAGCGAGAAAGCTTTACTTTGAACGTACCGAAGCCTTACGAATCGCCTTAGTAAAAGAGTCTAAAGTATTACTTGAAAAAGAAAAACGTGAGATTCAAAGGCGTCAGGCGGAAGAGCAAGTGGCTTTGGAGAACATGCAACTGCAAGTATTTTTCTTGTCTTTGTGTGCCATTGTGATCGGCGCTAAATTGGCGTATATCACCCGTCGTGCAGTGGTTCAGCCTTTGGGGATTTTGGAAGCCAGTGCACTCGATTTTGCCGCTGGAAATTATAGTCATAAGGTACCAGAACTCAATACCATTGAAGTAGCACGGGTGGGACGCGCGTTTAATAATATGGTCGAGGCTATTGCAGTTCGTGAGCGTGAAATTGAGCAACTTGCCTATTATGATGGACTAAGCCATTTGCCCAATCGTACCAAGTTTTACAAGCATTTTCATGAAGTAAAGTTAATCGATCACTGCTTGATTTTGATGGACATTGCGCGTCTAAAAATCGTCAATGAAACACTAGGATTTAGTACCGGCGATAGCATTATCTTGGAAGCTTCAAAACGCCTTTCACAAGTGGCGCAGAATTTTTCTGGGAATGTACAGTACTTAGCAAAATTTAGCGGTGGAATGTTTGTATTGCTACTTAAATCAGGGGAAAAGTCATTGATCGAACAAACGATCAAAGCGATACAAGATCAAATGGCAGAACCCATACATTGTGGTCAGCATGCAGTTGACGTGAGTTTGGTTTTTGGGATCGCGGTCGTCGGAACCAAGACCACCACTCTAGAGGGCTTAGTACGCAATGCAGAGATCGCGCTTTATGTGGCAAAAGCGCAAACCCGGGCAGTAGCTTGGTACTCGGATGCACAAGAAGAATCACGCCTAAGTCATTTAAGTTTAATTTCCGACCTAAGGACTGCCACGCACAGCCAACAATTACAGATATGGTTGCAGCCTAAGCTGCACTTGGCCGATATGTGCTCCTATGGTTTTGAGGCCTTGGTTCGTTGGCAGCATCCGACCAGAGGTTTCATTTCACCGGCAGAATTTATCCCTTTTGCTGAGCGTACTGGTTACATTCAATTTGTCACTAACTGGATGTTAGAGAACACGCTTGAACTGCTCAGTCAGTGGAAAACCACTTATCCCCAATTGAGCATCGCAGTCAATATTAGTACGCTGGATTTACTTGATCGTCATTTTCCCGATCGCGTAAGAGAACTAATTAGAAAATATGCGATCAACCCTCAACTTCTTCATTTGGAGCTCACCGAGAGTGGCATTATGCAAGATCCAGATGGCGCAATTGAGTCACTACAAAAACTGCGGGAAATCGGCTTGGGCTTATCGATCGATGATTTTGGAACTGGCCATTCTTCGCTGGCGTATTTGCAGAAATTACCCGTCACCGAATTAAAAATAGATCGTAGTTTTGTGATCAACATCGATCAACTCCCATCTACTCAACGTTTAGTAAAAACCATAGTAGAGATGGGACAAGGACTAGGTCTCAGTGTTATCGCCGAGGGGATAGAAACGCAGGCAGAACGCGATACTTTGGAAGTCCTCGGTTGTGATGCCATGCAAGGGTATTTTGCTAGCAAACCATTACATGGCCCCGGTCTCCTGAAGTGGTTGACGGACAAGAATAGCTTGCCGCTGTAGATGGCGTAACGCGACTAGCCATGAATTGGGTTGCGCATACGTCACGGCGAATTTGAACAGAAATCAAAAGCATCAATTTATGTTTTTTGTGGAATGTGTCAAAGGTAAATTTAGTTTGCTAAAAAAAGATCGGGTACTTCATGACAGAATCCGCTGTTTTCGCAGAATATCATCGCTTTTTCAAACTCTCACTCGATCTTTTATTGATTGCAAAAGGTGACGGGACTGTCCTTCATGTTAATCCAGCATGGACAAGTACGCTGGGTTTTGCGCCAGCTGAACTGCTAGGCTCATCTATTTTTAACTTCATCCTTGAGGAAGATCGTGCCTCCAGTATCTCTGCGGCTAAAGGCTTAACCGAGGGGCAAGACGTGGTGCAATTTGAAAACCGCTATCACGTCAAAACGGGTGGCTACCGTTGGATTTCTTGGAATGCCTCATTCATTGACGAAACAGGAAATTTGTATGCAGCAGGACGGGATATTACTATTCAAAAAGAAGCGGCACTCGCCCTGCAACTGACCCAAGATAATTTGGCACATTTTCACCATGCAGTTGATCAGCATGCCATTGTTGCTATTACTGATGCTAAAGGGAAAATTGTTTCAGCGAATGAGCGATTTTGTGAGATTTCTCAATATAGTCGAGACGAACTTATAGGACAAGATCATCGTCTTCTCAACAGTGGCTACCATACTAAAGAATTCATGACCCACTTATGGATGACGATTCGCTCTGGTCAAACCTGGCGCGGGGTGATTCGTAATCGTGCAAAAGACGGCACATTTTATTGGGTCAATACCACCATCTGCCCGCAATTGGGTTTGGATGGAAAACCGGCACAATATCTGTCGATTCGGGTCGATATTACCGAAGTCATCGCATTGGACGAAAGGGTGCGTCAAAGTGGAGAATTACTTTCGCAATTGTCAGCGCAGGTTCCCGGTGTACTCTATCAGTTCAAAATGAGTACTGATGGTCATGTCAGTTTTCCGTTTGCTAGCGAGATGATCCGGGATATCTACGAAGTCACGCCAGAACAGGTGAAAGAGGATGCATCGCAGGTATTTAACTATATTCATCCGGATGATCTAAGTCAGATTCAAGCCAGTATTGTGGAATCTGCTCATTCGCTTGAAGATTGGAACTGTGAATATCGCGTGATACTCCCACGACAATGCTTGCGTTGGCGTTCAGGTTCGTCGAGACCGCAACGCCTCAGTGACGGGAGTACGCTGTGGCACGGCTTGATTACCGATGTCACCGAACGCAAACAATCAGAGGAGGTGTTGCGTGCCAGCGAACAAAAATTCCGAGTACTTTTTGAAGAGTCCTCGAATGCGCATTTATTGTTTGACGATACCGGCATTATCAATTGCAATCAGGCGGCCATTAATATGTTGGGTGCCAAAGATAAATTGCAAATTCTATCCCTACACCCTGCCGTACTATCGCCCGAATATCAACCCGACGGTGAACTGTCGATGGAAAAAAGTAAGTGCATGGATCAAATTGCGCGTGAGCAAGGAAGTCATCGCTTTGAATGGATGCATCAAAAACTCGACGGCACATTATTCCCAGTCGATGTAATGCTCAGCCATGTCAGCTTACAGGGCAAACCAGCGATTCTAGTGGTGTGGCATGATTTGACGGTGCAGAGAGCCAACGAAAATGCGCTCAATGCCGCGCTTGCCTTACTAAAGACGACTCTAGATTCAATCAACGAGGGCATTCTTGTCGTCGCACTCGACCGAAAAATTTCTCTGTTTAATCAACGCTTTGCGGAGATTTGGCAACTTCCTCAAGCACTCCTTGCGCTACAGGATGATCAACGCACGCTAGGCTATGTGCTGGCGCAATTAAAAGAACCTGAACGCTTTATCGAGAAAGTGGAAGCCCTCTATACACAAACCGAGGCCATCAGTTCCGACATCATTGAGTTAAAAGATGGACGAACAATCGAACGTTATTCACAACCTCAGATTTTCGCTGGAAAAACGGTAGGGCGTGTCTGGAGTTTTCGCGACATCACTCAACAAGTCGCCCTCGACAAAATGAAGAGTGAATTCATCTCTACCGTCAGTCACGAATTACGAACGCCGCTCACCTCTATCCGCGGCGGCCTAGGACTAGTTGCTAGCGGTGCCTTAGGTGGGGTGCCGGAGCCAGCCAAAAAAATACTTGAAATAGCGGGACGCAATAGTGAGCGGCTAACTAATCTGATTAACGATTTATTGGATATTGAAAAAATTCAAGCACTCACCACGCAATTAGAAATGAGCAGCATAGAACTGGGCAGCATTTTGCGGCAGTCAATTATCGATAACCAGAGCTACGCCGATTTGTATCGTGTTTCATTTCTCTTAGTGCCGCCTCCGACAAACACCCCTATCTTAGTTTTAGCCAATGCCGAGCGCTTGCTACAAGTCTTGGCTAATCTACTGTCTAACGCAGCTAAATTCTCGCCTATTGGTGGCATCATAGAGATCGCTGTAAGCTCAGATGATACGATGGTGAAAGTATCGGTCACCGATCAAGGACAAGGCATACCACAAGAATTTTACCGACGTATTTTTCAGAAATTTTCCCAAGCGGACTCGTCCGACACCCGTCAAAAAGGCGGTACTGGTTTGGGACTGAACATCACCAAGAGTTTGATCGAAAAGATGGGTGGGGAAATTAGTTTCGAAAGCCAAGTGGGGTTTGGAACGACGTTTATATTTACCTTAAGTCGGGTGCAATGATCTTAGAATTAGCCATGGACGGATAGCAGTAAAAACATCGCAATTCATGCACGTATAGATGATCTTATGCGGTCAATTGCCGTTTCTAAGTTGATCAATGCTTAGGCGGAAGATTGCTGAACCAGTCCATTCTTGCCTGCCGTTCTACCACAGAAATAAAAACGAAATCCGGCTTAAAACGCTGCACCAGATCGGCTAGTAGTTCGGGCGTGGTGGCGTCATAGTGCAAGTGTAGGGTTTCACTAAAAGTCGCCGCCATGTAAGGAGTGACGGCCACTCCATAAGAGTCGTGCAGCCATAGAACTCGCTTTTGGTTTAATGCTTTTTTTGACTTGATCAGCATGGCAAGTCGTGGCGTGGCAATTTGTGGATTTCCTTCAGAGGCAAGCAGTTTTCCGCTGTTAAAGTCATATTGTTCTGTGGGAATTTGTAATTGATCAAATTGCGTAGTCCCAAGGACTTTGATATACACATCCTTGTCGTGCAAAATGGCCGTCATACCGAGAAAGTTGGCCAGATCACCCGCAATGCGCTCATTGACAGCGGCCACTTCAGCATCCTCCGCTGCAAAAAATTGCATGCCTGCCTCGACACGATTCAGTTCTTTGGTGAATGCCGCAAATGCAATCCATGCTGCAAGACTATTCCAATGCGAATCGGTTTTGTAATAGAGCGGTACCGAAAAATGTTCCTTCGCCGCTTTTACCGCAGCCCTAGTATCGACGTACACGCCGGGTGCGGTGTTGGACAACAAGGTGTCAGCAGCGGAATGCGTAGCCGGTTTTACCCATGCTGGGAGGAACTCCGGATAAATGGTTTGCTTGGTTGGGAACAGCATGATCTTGAACGCCTGCACGCCGTGTCCATGCATCCAGTCGGCCCATGCCTTGGTAGCTATCCCGATTTTTTGCACCGCCACGATGTCTTGGGGAGACGCACCAGTGCGGGTTACACTCAACTCATTGGCATAGCGGTCACCAAGGTAGAGCCAATCATCCTTTCCTATTACCACTTGATCTGGTGCTAGGGAAATCCCGGCCTGGTAAAAAATATTGCTAATCCAAGGTAAGGCAAAGTCGAGGCTATACAGCGCGGCTTTGTTCCATGTGATCGTGTTACTTTGGTGTCTTAGGATTTTTAAACCGAGATTGATGGCGGGTACGACAGCGATCAAAATCAGGAATGAAAGAACAAAACGATAGGCCATTTTTTTCATTGTCATGGTCACCGATTCAGAAGTTAAAGTAGAGGAAGACTGCACTGGTCGTTGTCATGGTCGCATACATTGCGATGCACAACAGAAGCAGGGCTGAGTACAGTTTTTTTGCAGTTACGCCTTCGCTCATTAATTGCATAGTATTTTTTTGGTAGATGATCGCAAAAGCCAAAACGATGGCGAGAAAACAGCGGAAGTTGGCAGCCAATCCTAGCGGCAAGCATGTTAGCAAGTAGTCCGAGAGCCAGCCACCCCATGCCAGTTGGCTAGTCGCTATACTGGCACTAGATAGCGGTGATAGGAAATCAAGATTCAGCATGCCGCCCAGCATTCTGCGGGCACTGGTCAAATCTTTGGCGCGAAAGAAGACCCAAGTGATATTAATGAACAGAAAGGTGATTAACCATGCCAAGCTTGTTGGTAAGCGTAAATTGAATCTGCCCCAGATGCGATGAATCACTAAGGCCAAGCCATGCAGCCCACCCCAGATAATAAACATCCAACTGGCGCCATGCCATAGGCCACCTAAGAGAAAAGTTGCCATCAAATTTAAATAGGAACGCATAGGTGAGCAGCGATTGCCACCCATAGGAATATACAGATAGTCGCGCAGATAGCGGCTGAGCGTCATGTGCCACCTGCGCCAAAAATCCTGAATGTCCAAGGCCTTGTAGGGGGAATTAAAATTAATTGGGAGCCAGATGTTGAATAACAGAGAGGCTCCCATGGCCATATCGCAATAGCCACTAAAATCGAAATATAGTTGAAAAGTGTAGGATAAACTACTGCCCCAAGCAGCAAAAAAATCAAGTCCTGCGACGCCGTCGAATCCCTCATTTGCCCAGATCGCAAAGGTGTCCGCGATAATCACTTTCTTAGCCATACCCAAACTGAAAATAAATAGACCGAGCACAATATGACGATATCGGACTGCCAGCGTCCAGCGCGACTTGAATTGATCCATCATTTCGCGGTGGTGCAAAATCGGCCCCGCGATCAAATGAGGAAAAAAAGTGACGAAGAGAGCGAAATTGATGAAGTCGTATTCCTTTACGTCTCTTCGATAGCTATCGACTAGATAGGCAATCTGGGTAAAGGTAAAGAAACTGATGCCCAAGGGGAGTAGTATGTGTGGAATAGCCAGCGGAAGCTTGAAAATATCAACTAGGTTGCCGATCAAAAATTCTGTGTATTTGAAATATCCGAGCAGGGCAAGATTGGCCACCACACCTGTCGTCAAGATGAATCTACGAGAAAACAAAGTTCGAACAGGAGTGGAAGTACCGGCAAGCTGTCGGCCGACGATGAAATTAAAACTGATCGATCCTAGCAGCAGGGGCAGATAAGCGACACTCCAGTAGCCATAAAAGAGTAGGCTCATTGCCACTAGCCAGACTTTTCCCGCCTGCACCAGTCGCAACCGGTTTAACAGGAAATACAAGAACAAGGTGGTTGGCAAAAAAAGTAAAATAAATTGAGCTGAACTAAAAATCATCTATGACACTTTCTTTATGTTCTTTAAGTAGCGTGCAAATTTCTGCGAGGGTTTTTCAACCAACATCAAAGATAGTTGGGCAATCAGGAGAGTCGCTGCGATCGACATCAACAGCGCGACGAAGTATGGCATGTGTTGCCCCAGCACTGTCAATATGAAAATACCGATATTGCCATGCAACAGATACAGGCTATAACTCATTTCCGCCAACCGTTTAGGAATAAAATGTAAGCGCGGTATGTCAGCTTGCGCCAACAACAAGAACAACCCCAACATAAATACAAAATTAATTAAATAGGAATTTGCTACCTCTAAAAACTGTGGTTGAATTGAACGTATGCCCCACTGAATTAAAGCGAATTGAAGCAGTATGATTACCACGCACCAAAATAGTGACAGGCGTTTGTTTTGCCAAAAATAAAATGCCTGCCCCGATAGTAGGAACGGCAAATAAGAAAATCCCACCGCAAATAGAAAGAAATTTCCTCCAAATGCGCGACATTTAATCAACACAATCGCCACCAAAAAACTCTGTACGAGAAGATGCGCTAGCGGGTAGCGTTTCAGTAAATTCAAAAAAATGAAAGTGAGCACATAAAACGTTACTTCAATCACCAGCGACCAAGCCACACCCTGTATCACGACTTGTGGCACCAATAAGTAATTAAAGAGCGTAAAGTTGAGAAAAATATCTGACCATGAAGGCAAAGGCGCACCGTTTAACTTCATCACCAGAACACAGATCAACACGGAGACAATGAGTGGCGGGTATATCCGCCAAATGCGTTTGATTGCAAATTCGCGCCGATTCTCGGTACTAGCAACATGGGTAATAATATAGCCGCTCACCAAAAAGAATAGGGCAACGCCAGCAAAACCAAATGATTGAATAATGCCAAATGGTTGCAGTAGGTAGGTCTCAATCCATAATTTAGGGCGCCAAGCTGCATTGTTCATGCCTATGGATTGCCCGACAAAATGCGCATACACCACCATAGAAATGGCGATGGCACGTAGTAAATGGATGAACTGAATATCGGACGAGACTGTGTTGTCAGTAGGTGTGTCGCTTGGAATTTCTTTTTTCATGAAGTCTGTGTAAATTCGGTCGGTTATCCGACTTGTTGCATATCGATGGGAACAGCCGTCAGAAAGTGCAGTTTTTTTTGGGAATAATTCTATCCTCTTGATTTTTTATGTGAGCGAATTTAATCTTAACGATGAGTCTCAGCTTTTTTTAATGTCGAAGGAAGTAAAATTCTTGAAAAAAAAGCTTTCAAAATGAAAGCTTGACCACAGGGAGCAAATTATCACACACCAAATCATGTAATATCAACACATTTCCACCGTACTCCTAGGCGAGTTGATTGTTATTGATGTGTGGCTGATTTGTGTCGTTAGACATAAACTAGAGGAAAATTTCGGGCCTCTATTTTAGTGAAGGCGACACGATAGGCTTGGTATCGAACTCGGTCTGTCACTGTCACTGTCACTGTCACTGTCACTGTCACTGTCACGGAATCAATACCTATTGATTTCATTTCATATCGACTCCGCTAAAAACGTATAAGATGTGAACAAAGTTTCTCAACATCGTCGCAGGCAGGACTTTTAGTACGGCAAGGCGAACGCAACAACGCCAGCGTCTGTTTTGCGTAAGTCCTAAACCTGTAAGGTTTTGCGTGAGCGCCGACTAATTACCCACATAAGTTTATTATTTCCACAAAGGTCTTCAATGTTTAACATGAAAAACCCATTCTTTATCGCCGTCG
>JAIELM010000292.1 GCA_019752975.1 Undibacterium sp.
CGACAGCAATGCAGTGAATCAAGTCGGAAAGCCGGATGCGGGAAATCCGCACGTCCGGTTTGATGAGCGGGGACAGGAGACGGAATGCAAATCACCGCGCCTGTCCTCGACTCTACTGATAGCGGCTGACTTGTCACAAATGATCAATCTAATGCGCATCAAGCGTCTCAGCATATTCGCCCAAATCAGCTTGTGGCTGAGGTGCAATTCCAGCTAACGCCATCTCGCAAGTATTCAAAGCGCCTTCGATAAAGCCTTGATAATCGGAATAGGCTTCGCCCACGATATGGACATTCTTGGCGCCAGATCCAAAATCAAATGCCTTAAACGCTTCCATCACGCGCCAAGAACGCACACCCGGTTGCCAGCCATGGTTGGCCGCACCATATGGCGCCCGTGCCCAGTCGCGTATGCCGTAAGTTAAAATCGAATTCTTGATATAGGCGGTGGATTCATCCACCGATTGATGGCTAAATAGTTCTTTGGACTGTGTCGTTAAATTCAAGCCAGCGACTGCATGTTCTGGCGCGTTCACGACACGATGCACATCCCGTGCAATGAACAGCGAGAACGCATCGACGATATTGACGTTTTGATCTATTTCTGCCCTGTCGTGTTTATGCGGTTCGGTCAAATAGTGTTTCCAAAACTCGGTCGTCGGTCTATCCATGTAAAGCAGAATCATGCCATGGCCGTCATGATCGGCATTGGGTGCGCGGCGGAAATAATGGATCTCACGAGTCGGCATGCAATTGGCATATTGCTGTGGTCGTTGATCGTAATTCCACCAAGGTTTATCGGTCACAAAAAATACTTTCAGCATCGGAAAACCATTGACGCTGTCTAACTGTTCGCTAATATGTGATGGCAATGAGGATGCCAATTTCAACAGGGGCAAACGTGGTAATGCTAAGATGAGACGGTCGGTCTGTAGTTGTATCATGCCATTTTGCGTGGCGACGTCGACCTCCAAGCGTTTTTGCCCTATACCCATAGGGCGAAACGCTAATAAACGATGCGCCCCTGCACAGGTTACGTTGGGATGATTGCGCAAACGCGCCATGATACGTTCGGTCAACTGGGCTGAACCACCTGCGATGCTGGCTAATTGCTGTCCCACCGTTTTCAAAGCACGTAGCCACCAAATGATCCACTCGATCGCATTCAAATTTTCAGGAATCATGTGATAAAAAGTGCCGGTGTCGCGTAACTTGACCAACGCGCGATGACTCAAAATTCCTTGACTAGAGAGCGCATTCCAGAAGCCCATGTTCCACAAAGGCTGCCCATGTAATTGTGCGTGTTTGCGCATCTGATAAAAATCTTGTTCGGTTAAACTATCAATCCATGCTTGCTCCTTGGGATCGCGCCCCATTACTAACATGATGCCACGTTTAAGTAACTGTAGTGAATTTAGACCCTGCTCTTCGGGCGATAAATCACTATCAGGCATCACCACTTCTTCGGCACTTGGCCCTGAAAAATCGACCAGCTCGACCCCAAGTTCGGCACACAATCGGGCAAAGCGTGGCTGTAAAGTCGGTTCAAAACGCATCGGCCCGTATTCCGCAATGAAGCCGTTCATCTCTTCAGTTTCGATACGCCCGCCCCAACGGTCGGCCGAGCTTTCTAAGATTAATACCTGGTGTCCTGCATCGGCTAATTGCATGGCGCAATACAAGCCAGAAATACCGCCACCGACGACAATGATAGGAAGATTTGTCATGTTTACTTTCTCAATAAGTGCGCGCAAATAAGCGTGGTGGCGAGATTATCCTAGAAATGGCTGCGACTGGCTAATTTCGTGAATGACTAGGCGATTGATGGAGGGATGGCTAATTTATGCTCTTGCCATCTATTGATGTAAGTTCCGTAATTCTATTGTAGAATCAGTAGCTAATGATTTTACCATGGTAAAAAAGGTATAAAAATGAATCGTTTACTCCTCGTCCTCCCTAGATTTTTTCTCGGTTTTTTTCTCAGCTCTGTTCTCAGCTCTTTTCTTTGCGTATCCGCTTTTGCCGCTGCGTTTACCACTGTGAATTGTACGAATTTAACCAACGCCATCGAACTAGAAACATTGTGCAAGCCGGGCGCTACCTCAGCTTGCATTCTGGTGAGTGGACAGACCTATAAAATTTCCGCTAGCTCTAGTTCTCTGAACAATAGTTATCCTCCCATACAAATCCCCTCCAGCACCGCACTCTGTATTTCTAACAGTACGGTGAGTGGTACGCCGTTGACGCTCTACGCACAGTCTATTGGGGTCAACGGTGGTACTTTTCAAATCGGTAGCGCTCAGTCTCCTATCGCTTCAATTAATCCTGTCACTATCGTGATGACTGGAAATAGCAGTAATTCACATGCGCCGCAACCAGTCTGCAAAGAGCAGGGCTCGGGTATTACCTGCTCCAGTATTGCCAATAAAACGGCGGCAGCCTCGAATGGTCGTGACATCACCGTCATGAACGGTGGTCACTTATTTGTATACGGTGCAAAAGGTCTTACGAAAAACGCCAATGGTAGTTTTCTACATGATTTGCTTGGTGGTCAGAGTTTTTCAGCATGCTATACCATGCAAGGTCAGCCGACCCCGGGCAATTGCTCCACCGATTTCGGTACTCCTACCAACAATCTTGAGCTCGATCCTTATTTTAATAAATCCATAGGATCCAATAGTTGGGCTTATTTGGCCATGCCAGCGGGTGCAAATTACTACAACGCCAATGGTCAAGTGCAAGCGCCGGTGGATTACAGCAAACTGAAAGTCTATGTGGACAGTGGTTTGACCACACCTGCTACGCTGCAGGGGACAGAGACCACGCTGGTACTGTCCAAGGATGTCACTAGTGACTCGACCACGGGCTGGCAGGTAGGAGATTGGGTCAGCGTCTCCACTACAGGATTTTCTTCGCATCAAAGTGAAATCGTACAAATTTGTGGGGTACTTTACGCACCCAATCCGGAAACGAATACAACGGTTTACCCTGAATTGAGCAATGATCCGTTCTATAAAGGAACGACGACCGGGGCGGCCTCTTACAAAGCAGCGCTGGGCTTGGGCAAAGCGGTCTCCGTCTTAGTGTTGGCAGGCAGGGGCTGCAACGTCGGAATTTACCAGGACCCCGGAGCGGTCGGTACGCCATTAAAACATTACCATTTCGGTAGTTTGATGACGACACCGGGTTTTTTTCCCGCAGGCAGCACCGGCTATACCAATAGTAGCGGTACTCAATACCAAAATATTCAGAATGGGCAAGCGTATAGCATGTACGATGGTAGCTTGCGTAATTTTGGTATCGACGAACGTGCAGAAGTGGCTTTGTTAACGAGAAATGTCAAGTTCACATCCAGTGCAGGCCAAGGCAGTACTCCTCCTCAATCGCCAGTCGCACAGCAATACTATGGTGGCCACCTAGCGGTCATGAATATGGAAGTTGGTGCAGCCAACGAACAAGTCGAATTGCTTGGGTTAGAAATCGAGAAATTTGGACAAGCGCTGGTGGGGCGT
Source organism: Undibacterium sp. (assembly GCA_019752975.1). Taxonomy (GTDB): domain Bacteria; phylum Pseudomonadota; class Gammaproteobacteria; order Burkholderiales; family Burkholderiaceae_D; genus Undibacterium. The sequence goes on from JAIELM010000292.1 coordinate 3,512, forward strand.
TATCCCTTACACTTCCATCGTTTGAACGCCGATAGCAATACGGAAGATGCTCACTTGCGCGTACAGGACGTCAGCGTGCATCATAGTTACAACAAATGCTTCGTGCCTCACGCGACCAAGGGCATCAAATTCTACAATAACGTATGTGTACGCGCCATCGGGCAGGGGTTTTACTTAGAAGACGGTTATCGAATTGAAGACAATCAATTCGTCCGTAACTTGGTCGTTGGCGTGATGGGCGCCAGCCTAGCTTACACACCATATAGTTCGGCTCAGCAAACACCACTGCCAGCTCCAGGTACTGGCAATAATCAGTTCTGGTCTGGCGATTACCTAGTCAACGATTCAAATTTCATCAGTGGCAATTATGATCCATCACAAATTGCCGATACTTCAGACTCGGGGGCGAATACTGGTTACCCGATAGATGCACTCAATCCCAACGGTTTCTGGATCACGAGTCTGGGTGGTCAATTAACCCCCAACATGTTTATCAATAACTCGGTAGCCGGCTGTCAGATGCAGGGTCGTGCGTATTGGATACTTACTCAAACATTGCCCAACGCTTATACAGGAGCATTCCCGAAACAGACCAGCTATCCAGTCTTTAATGGCAATCGCGGTCATGGTTGTTATGCTGGAGTGGACACAGATGCCCGTATGTTACTGGGTAGCGCCAACGCCACTACCAGCGCGCCTTACCCAGTTCCGCCAGCGGTCGGGGTCGGCGCTCAGGCCAACGCGCCTATCGTCATTTTTAATGACATGACGCTCACACGACAACGCTACAAGGCTTTTTGGACTCGCAGCTTGTTTTCCAGCCTATTGAATAGTCGCTTTTCTGCTAATAAACAGGGCGCCACGATCTTGGGTGGGGGCGGTCCAGAAGGCAATCTGTTGGGGTTCTGGGGATTGGTGAAAGACAATGTCTTCGCCAGCGTTACCAACAACAATGTGGATCGCTATTACGATTGTGAAAAGCATATGGCTAACCAGAGCAGCTCCATGCAAGCGCTGGGCGTGAATAGCTATAATGAGGCGTCCGAGTGCGTTGCTTTTGCGACTACGCCCGTAGTTGGGCATGACCAAACTCTGCTCGTCAATGTCGGTATCGCCAACGACACTATCGTACTGGCGGGTGAGGGCTCTGCCATCAACGGTAGCTTGCAGGGCTATACCTATTACGATGGCCCTGCACGCATGGAATACACCCGTTTCATCAATTTCAGAGCTGATCCGACTGATTACATCAATCGCGATAATGGCTTGACACGCTATCTCACCACACGAGTGGATAGCAGAAAAATGCTGGACAAAAACTACTCCATCGATCAGTTCGGCATTGTTCTTAATCCAATCCCACCGCAGACCAAAGGAGGCGCTCATCATTACGGTTATGAAGGCGATCCGGCTATGGCTTGGATCAAAGGTAATAGTCAATCGCTGCCGCCAACGCAATATACCTTGGGTAATATTTGGGAAAACACTGATTACAAACATCAGGTTTTCACCGAAACCGTCAACATGGCCAATGGGATTTCTGATGGCGATAAACAAACCATCATCCTCGATAAAGACGCTAGCTTAGCGGGCTTTCAGGTCTGCAATCAAAGCGGATGCAACGATGCTATCAATCATTATCCGATTTCTTTGAATAATCTTAGTTTTTACGCTACCCCGTACACTATTGACGAGCCGCATGCGATTGGACGTAACAACGTGATCGAAACGGCGATCATGTCACCGCATAAGTACGCCACCATTAACATCGAGACCAGTCCTAACGAAAGTGTTGGAGCGGCGCCAGCCAACGGCAATGGTGTCACGGGAAATGGCGCCTTCAATTTACAAATAAATCGCGACATGCCAGCTTACGACAACAAGTCTTCTTCCATCATCCTCTACGGTCGCGGAGGCCAGCCTATTTTCGAAACTTTTTTGATGAATAATATGGGCTACAGCATTTATCCGCAAAACAATGCCACACCCTCGAAATTTAACGGTAATTTATTGTTGTCTTACTCTGATGCACCCACCGATAGCCTGTTCATTGATCGCATTGGTCTTTGCATGGGTACTGACCTCAAAGAGTCGGAGATTACTGTGGGCCGTTTGTTGCGCCAATGGGGTTCAAGCACGAATTATCTCAGCGCCTCCCCTTACTGGACGGACATGCAGAATGTCAATAACTGCCAAACTTTATTTAATGGTCAGGGCTCGTGGTCAAGCTGTAATTCCAATGCCACTGCATTGACCCCACTACCGAAGACTGGCTCACTCAAGGACATTAACCTTGAGTTTGTTGCCCTTTCAAAGTTGCTTCCAGGTGATAGCGTCTCGCAATCCTATTTTTATGATAAAACCAGCGGCATGCTTTACTTCAACATGCTACAACTGGGCGACAACGAAAGCCAACTCACCGCCATCACTCCGCCTTACTCCACCTGCGATGCCAGTACTTATCAAAGTGCGTTTCCTAACTACAGTAGCTATGAAATGTTCAGCAACAGTGGCAGCATTACCGCTTCGCTGCAAACGGCCTGTTTTTTTCCGAAAAACCAAGCCAAGGTACAGGCACCACAAAATAGCCGCATGATCAATTGCCCGCGAGCAGGTTGTAGCGCATATACTGTAGGCGTTACTGGTAAACACAAAGGCAATGGGATTTGCACACCATCGGCGCAAGCGCTAATTGTGCCACCAGCGAGCGTGAATACGGCGATTACTCAAACCAAAGTCGATGCGCTCACCCATCAACTTGTATACGGTTCACCGTATTGGTTAACCACGCAAAATGGTCTTACTGTCGTGTCACCGACGCTAGGAAAGGTTGCGGTATCCAACTACCCCGGTAGCGGCCAAACGGCTAAGAATTTTCATTTTTATTGTGACCAAGCGATTAGCCCAAACAAGGGAGGCAAAGGCCTGCTACCCTTGTTCGGACTCGCCTGCGCGACCACTAATACGATCAATTTGCTGGGTAATGGTCCGGGCACACCGACAGTCAACACACAATGGAATTTGGTCGCTGGCGCAGGTATGACAGCGACCATTAGCGGTGCAGATTTTGTCGGTCCACCTCCAACCTATACGCCGGCTTCGAGTTATACCGTTTCACAGAGCTCGTCTTTGCCAGGTGGGCTGTTCTATCTCTTGAATAGCTATCCGCAAACAGTGACTCTGACTATCAGTGGCACCTATTCCGGCAGTTGTTCTACGATCATCTTAAATGCTGATGGGTCGGTAAACGACGAAAAATGTAGTAGTCAATTTCGTAAGCACTTGGTGTTTGTGAAAGGTGGCGGAAATGCAGGCGCGCCACCATCTACTATTATCGTAAATCCCTGAGATAAGACTTCAGCGCAAGCTATTGCGCGATTGCGAGACTGCGTTTGACTGTCCGCTGGAGATATGCGGAAGTCTCAATTTTAAATAAAACATCGTTCATTGACGGTAATTTCAGAATCATGAGCCGTCTGCGTATGGCTTTGCGCGTATATCGTTAGAGACTTGATTACGCGGTATCCCTCACTTCCTTTCAATTCTCAGGTTTCCTAGTGATTTGAGCAGCCTCGTTTGCTAGGAAATTTTCTTTTGCAGTCTGGAGTCTTTGATCATGAGTAGAAGTCGTTCATGATTTGCCATCCATCATCGACTATTATTTTGTTCAATACGGGAGTTCTTATGCGTCAAAATTCTTTGCTTCTAGCTGTCATTAGCGCAGTATTATTTTTCTCCGCATCAGCAAACGCAGAAACACCAGCGGTTAAAGCCAAAGTGGTATTTACCGATAGCACAGCAGCACCGCTGACGGCGACCAAGCGGGTTGCTATTACCAATGTGATGGTCTCGTTTCAGGCATCGGTAGGCGGTGAAAAGACCAATACCAGTGGCTTGTTTGCAGCTAAAACTGACAGTTCATCTGCTCTGCAAATGCCATCCATGGACGCCGCGCTCATGGGACAAATTACTGACGCGATTTATGAACAGCTCAAAGAAGATTTGAAGGACGGTGGCTATGAGGTGGTACCCGAGTCAGTCATTTTGGCCAACGCTACCTATCAGAAGATGATACAAATGTCCGGCATCCCGAATTTTTCTAAATTTTCGAATCTGCATGGCGATATTATGTTGGTAGGCGCCACTGGTTTGCATCCGTATTTACCGTATATCGCTGAAACCGGTAAGTTCAGCACACCTGCTAAAACCTTGATCGAAGGCTGGTCCAAAAGTACTCAGGGGGGACCTACGGTGACCTCTACCTACGGCACCTACGAGCTACCAGGCCTAGAGGTTGCGCTCGCCAAGGAGTTAAATGCGCATGTGTTCAAAGCCAATTATGTGGTGACCTTGGGCTCCACAAACGCGGCGGTCGACCGCTTCTCTAGCTCATATCACAATACCTATTCGGGAACCGCTTTTGCCCAAGTTGGCCTGCTTGCAGGGCAATCACGGCTTGCATTTCGAACACCCTTGGCGAGTACCAAAGGCGAGACCGCTTCTCGCGGTTATACAGCGAATTTTGGTAACAAGGCCGCTCCAGCAAAGGATGGTGACGTGGTGCTTACACTAGAAGAGTCGTTGGCGGGCGGAACCGACTTCTTCGAGCTGCAAAAGCCACAAATCAAATCTGGCGGATTGTTGAGCGGGCTGATGTCAGGATTTGGCAATGGTGCAGACAAGCAGTTCACATTTATCGTCTCTATTTCAGACCCTGAAGCGTACAAAACAGAAGTGATCAGTATGGTGAAGCTGGCTCAACGAGACATGCTCAGCTTAGCTAAACCGTAATTATTCAGCCGCCCATAGCCTTGAACGTAAAAACCCCTCAACGCCGAGACGCTGAGACTCAGAGAAAATCGAAGAAAACCTCTGCGCTCCTCGGCGTCTCTGCGTCTCGGCGTTGAGGGGTTTTAAGATTTTCATTAGATGCCATAGTGGGCTGAACAATTACGCTAAACCTTAGCGAAACCTTAGCAAAGCTGTGACTGTTCAGTCGCTATGAGAAATAGTAAAAACCCTTTAACGCCGAGGCGCGGAGACGCGGAGAAAATCGGAGGAAATCTCTGCGCTCCCCTGCGCCTCGGCGTCTCGCTTGGAGAAAAATTTACCTATTGCCCACTGTCCTATCTATCGTTGAGCTGTTGTTTTTTGTGGGCTAGCCGCTTGGGGAGGTTTGGGGAATGAGGGGATTTGATTTATAGTCGGCATGCTCTACTCTGACTATTCAGTATCTATCCAATTGCGGAATACTGTGCCCCCAAGGAAAATCACTCATGATAGAAGCACGAAAAAATCGAATTGACAATGTGGACCTCCTCAAGGGTTTGGTCATGGTGATCATGGCACTTGATCACACACGAGATTATTTTCATCAAGCAGCCTTTCTTTACGATCCCGCCGATCCGGTTAAATCCGACTTGCTTCTTTTTTTCACTCGCTGGATTACCCATTTTTGTGCGCCAGCATTTTGTTTTTTAGCGGGTATGTCGGCTTTCTTTATGAGTCGCAATCGTTCGCGTGGAGAATTGTCTGGTTTCCTATTAAAGCGTGGGATTTGGTTGGTACTGATGGAATTGACCGTCATTAATTTTTCTTGGTATTTTGATTTTCAGTTCAGAACCATCAATTTGATCGTTATTTGGTCTCTGGGATGGAGCATGATCGCGTTGTCAGGCCTGATTCATTTCAAGCGCATGGCGATTTTGGTGTTTAGCCTGATTCTGATAGGCGCGCATAACTTGCTTGATACCGTTCATTTTGAGCACCAACTGTGGTGGTCACTCATGCACGAATTTTCTATCATCAATATGACTGATCACCTACAAATCTTCCTCGGATATCCGCTCATCCCATGGGTTGCTGTGATGTCCTTGGGCTATTGTTTTGGCCCGATTTATGAGACTTCTTTTGAACCAGCTAAAAGGAAACGTTTACTTAATATTCTCGGGATCTCGTCTTTGTTGCTGTTTTTCGTGCTTCGCTATTTCAATAGTTACGGCGATCCTCAGCCATGGACGCAATATGAAAATCTCGCTCAGAATTTGATCGGGTTTTTTAACCCCGCAAAATATCCACCGTCCTTGATGTACTTGTTGATGACCTTGGGCGCGGTGTTTGTTTTTCTCGCCAACAGTGAAAATCTCAAAGGGAAAATCGTCAATTTCTTTTCTATGTTTGGCAGAGTTCCTTTCTTTTACTACGTCTTGCATCTTTATTTAATTCACTTGCTGGCTATGCTCTTTGCGCAGTTGACGGGTTTTGGTTGGGATGCCATGTTGTTGTCCGGGTGGATTTCATTTCAAGAAAATCTCAAGGGCTACGGTTTTAATTTGGGTGTGGTTTACTTAATTTGGATAGCCGTGATTGCCTTGCTTTATCCGGTATGTAAGCGCTTTGATTCCTACCGTAAAGCGCATAAAGAAAAAAACTGGTTGAGCTATTTATAGCGGCATATGTGAGTGAGTTTATCGAAACTTAATTTTAGCTTTTTTAGCTTATTTCATTTCAGCGATCACCTCGGTTTGTATCTGTTCTATCCGTTTTTCTTTTTGCATTTGCGAGAGAACGGCTTCTAGCTGAGGTAGAAGTGCAGCATGTTTGCGATGAAGATAATGGTATACGGGGAAACGAACTAAAGGTGGGTTGAGTATTTTGATCTCGGTGTTATTTAATTGTTTCAAGGTGAAAATTCCTGAGAGGCGGTTTGCTAAGACGATGTCAGAGCGACCTAACATCATTTTCAGAAACGCTAGCCTCAAGCTGGCAGCGGTTTCTATTCGCATGCCAACGGTGTTTTGCTCAAGTACTTTGATTCCTTTTACAAAGCCTATGCTAAAAGGGCGCAGGCTGTTCCAATTCTGAACGTTAAATTCCGTGCCGCGTGAAAAAACCACAATCTCGTAAGTCAATAAAGGAATAG
>JAIELM010000544.1 GCA_019752975.1 Undibacterium sp.
ATAAGCCCTTGCGTTTACAGCCTACCGAAAACCTGTCTTCGCGTACAGGGAAACGGGTGTTTGTGAAACTGAATTATCTGTATCAATTGTAAACATTGTATTTATTGCGCTGAACTGCCGTATCACCCCTAACTCGGCATCGATCAGCCTTCGTTTGTGCCAACAGTTTTTTGAGTGTGTCACGCCCCAAAAAACAGTAAAGGCACGAAAAATAGTACTTCAGGTATTAGAAATCGGTACTTTCCAGATAGTCCTCTACAAGAAGCGAAAGATGGTTTTTAATAGCGCTTTCGGGAGAGGAATATGGCTAAGAATCGACAATATGATGCGTTAATGGAAGCGGCTGATCTCGGTTTGCTGTACTACGGACAGGTGAAGCCCTTACTGCATTTTCTTGAGCAAAGAGAACGGAGAAATAGTGGTTCAGCGGCTCTGGTGAAAAACTTGCTCTGGGCTATGTCGGCGTTGATTTTTCTGGCAGGATTAGGATCGCTGACCTATTTTGCGACGCAAAAATGGGGCAATACCTTTCTTAGTCTAGAGGTCTCTGATTTCTTGTATCAACGGGAGTATGTGTTGATTTTCGGTTTGCTCTGCTTGGTGGGGGCGGTAAGTTGTGATTTGTTTGGATTATTGAAGCGTGATCTGGCCTTGTATTTGTATATTGTCGGATTGTCTGGCTTGCTATTTGGATTGTATTGGGCGCCAGTTAATTCTATTACCGGTAAGTTGTCGCAAATTCCTATTTACTGCGGCATGATTTTGTTCTCAGCAGCATTACATCGGCGTAGCGTGGCTATTTTTGGACTGACAGGATTAAGCTTAGTTGTTGCTGATCTTGCTTGGGGCATTTTTCATACTGGCGTCGCTTTGCTTGGTGCTTTGGGCTTCTGTACATTTTTATTTCTTGTATTTGGAATTTTTTGGCACCAATTTGAACTCAAGATTTCTAGGCAACTGCTACCCTTTTTACCAAAAGGGTTACAGCATAATTTGATGTGGCACCATTAATTCCAAGGCAGTTTGTGAACGAAAAACGGTGCTATTAATCTGAAAATCCGAACCCCAAAAGTTGGACACCAACTTTTGGGGTTTTTTCATAACCAAGACGACAGTATTTGCGGTGCTTGGACTACGCTCGATCTATCCAATCGTACACTTTTTGAAGTGGAGAAAAACACTTAAGCAAAATCGATTGCCGATTTTGACGCAGACTCAAACGCAAACGATCAAAGGAATTTTGCTGATCGAACTATTCGGCATTGCATTAATTGTGCTTCATGCGATTATGACTGCGAAGGGTTTTTCGTATCTATAGGCTTATCAGCATTTCTATGTGGGGAATGCCGTCTTCTAGATAGCTATCGGACACCGTAACAAAGCCAAAGGACTGATAGAATTTTTCTAAATATTGCTGAGCTGCGATACGTATATTGTGCTGCGGATGTTTTTCCCGGCATGCGGCGATACCATGGGTGAGTAGTTGCTTTCCTATGCCACTCCCGCGTGCTGCTTGGCTGGTGATAACTCGACCCAGGGACGCTTCTGGATATTTCAGCCCCGGTGGCACCACGCGTAAATAAGCCGCGAGTTGACCATCACTGCTCCACGCAATCAGATGTAGCGACATTTGGTCAAGATCGTCGATGTCCTGATAGGGACAGTTTTGCTCCAGTATAAATACCGCCGAACGTGCTTTTAATATGGCGTACAGTTGTGTGGTGTTGAGTTGTTCGAAAGTGAGCAGTTGCCAGGTAATGTTTTGCATGATGTTTACATCTGTTTGAACAAATGAGCATAGACGCGGCTCACTTGTAGTTTGGTATTGGTGCCGTTGAGTTTTAAGCTCATTTTACCCATTTCATCCCGAGATGCATATTGGAGATAATGGGTGTTGACGATGTAACTGCGATGAATTTGCCAAAAAATCTTCCCATCTAGCTGTGGCAAAAGTTCGCGTAAGCTCATGCGGATCAAGCATTCTTGATCCTTGCAGACCACATTAATGTATTTGTCTGTCGCTTCGAAATATAGTACATCAGTAACCGGTATCATGCGTATTTGATTGCCGACCGCTGCACGTATGATGGTGAGTTTTTCTGTTGCTGCGCTTGGGGTTTTATGGGAAGTGAACTGTGCGATTAATTTTGTCAGTGCCTCCGGTTGCTCTTGTCGGTTCTCTAGCCTTGCTTGTATGCGTTGTACGGTTTTGCTGAGGCGCACATCGCTAACTGGTTTAAGCACATAATCGGCGGCCTCGTGCTCAAAGGCATCGATGGCAAATTCGTCGTAGGCGGTGACGAAAACAATCAGTGGAAACTCTTTTTCTAAAGGCCATTCATCGGCTAATTCTTCTGCTACTTCTAAGCCGGTTTTGCCTGGCATTTTAATGTCTAAAAAAAGTATGTCTGGACAGTGTTTTAGCGCGAGGCTAACCGCTTCCACGCCATTCTCGGCAACCGCACATATGCTCAGTTCAGGCCAAAGCCGTTCTAGTGATTTACAAAGGGTCAGTGAAAGTATAGGTTCGTCTTCGGCGATGAGTGCGCGCACATTGGATAGCTTGGATAGTTTGTTCATGAGTGTGCCTTAGTGTGCTTTTGTGTGCTTTAGTGTAAATTAATTTAGTCGGTAGTATTTTCTGTCATCGGAATGCGTAGATGTGCAATCGCGCCATGGGGTGTATTGTCGATTAAACTGAGACTGGCTAGTGTGCCATACAGAGCCAGTAAGCGTTCGCGTACGTTGGCATTACCGACACCGCTGGTCTGTTCACTCGGCAATGAACTCTTATCGGTGGATAAGCCCAATCCCGTGTCGATCACTCGTATGTGCAGTAGCTTATCTTCTCTTTGCACTGATACATGGATGGTGCCGCCATCCATCTTAGGCTCTATGCCGTGCTTAATGGCGTTTTCTACCAGAGGTTGAATTAGCATAGGAGCAATAGTTAGGCGTTCTAAATCATGGGGTAGTTCTGTGCTGTAGCTTAGGCGTTTTCCCATGCGTATGGCCAGCAATTCTAAGTAAGCGCTGAGAAGGTCGAACTCATGTTTTAAGGTGGTTTTTTCCGTGCGCGAGGAGTTTAAGCTAGCGCGTAAATAGTGGATGAATTGAGTCAGCATGTGTTGGGCTTTTTCGCTATCTAGTGCGATCAGGCCCTGAAGATTTGCCAGCGTGTTAAATAACATATGCGGTTCGATTTGCGCCTGTAGAAGTTGCAGTTGCGCTTGCATGGCTTGACGTTCTATCGCCGCGGTTTTCGCTTTTTCTTTTTCGCTTTCGGCTTGCATTTCGGCGATTTTGGTTTTGTTCCAAAAAAATACACCTGCTAACAGCGATACCAACATAGTGAGCATGACCGCGACGCGATTACTACCCTTAAAAAACGATGCAACGCTTAGAATCTCTAATCCATGGGCGAAGCTGGCTAGGTTATAACCAAGGACGTAACCGACTGGCGCGCACAAGGCACAAATGAGTACGAAGTAAAAGCTGCGTGGCTTTTCATTGCCCCAGATGAGCCGCTTCATGAGTATAGTCAAGCCGCTGATGCAATAGCCTATCGCCATAGAAAAAATCCAGGTATCGCTGAAGGCTTGACGCTGATCGCTGATCCAGTACATGAAGAGCGCGACAAAAGTATTGAAGATAGTGAGGCCGACTATCCATCTAAGGTAAATAGGTAAAAGATTCTTATTGGTGTTGGAAGTCGCGGTCATAGTGAGCTCAATTGATATGAGGCATCAGTTTATCGAATTTTGGCGATGAGAAGACGATTTCGTGACGGCTAGCATCTCAAGCGCGTGGAGTGGGTGGTTTTCGGCGCGAAAGGCAAGACTCTTGGCTTGGCCGTGCTGGATGATGCTCTGGTCTATATCGGAATATATCGGAATATATCGGAAGTTGACCGTGTGGGATATTTGGGTGCTTATTTGTAGTTTGATAAAAATGCGGCGGGACTTCAGTGTAAACTCTTTCTTTTTTTATAGAACCACTAAAGGAGAGATATGTTGCACTCGACAAAAATCGTAGCAGCCCTTGCTGCAATAACGATATTCAGCTTGCCTATAACAGTGCAAGCGCAAGCGCATGGAAAGACAAAAAAAGGCCCAGCCACCATAGCAGAAGCCGAGAAATTTCTAAAGGATGCCGAAGCGCGTTTAGATAAACTGAGTAGCGCTACGCAAAGAGCCAGCTGGGTTTATGAAACTCATATCACCGACGATACCGAAAGCATCGCCGCGCAAGCCAATGAATTGAGTTTGGAGGCCGCTGGCGAAATCGCGATACAGGCACGTCGTTACAATAAATTGCCGTTGTCGGTGGATAGCAAGCGCAAATTAAAATTACTCCAGCTTAGTCTGAGTCTTTCCAGTGAAAAGGACCGGGGCGAATATTCTCGTTTGGCAGCGCAAATGAATGGCGCGTATGGTAAAGGCAAATACTGTCCCAATCCCAGCGATGAAAAATCTTGCTTAAATCTTGGGCAGCTGGAGAAAATTCTCGCCACCAGCCACAACCCGGCGGAACTAAAAGATGCTTGGTTAGGATGGCACCAAACCGCCATGAGCTATAAGGATAGCTATGCCAAGTATGTGCAAGTGTCCAACAAGGGCGCACGCGAAATGGGCTTTGCCGACACTGGCGCATTGTGGCGTTCACAATACGATATGCCGCCCGAAGCTTTTGCTGCGGAGACTGAGCGCTTGTGGCAACAGGTGAAACCCTTGTATGACTCCTTGCATCAATATGTGCGCTTAAAATTGCAGCAGACTTATGGTAAAGATGAAGTCCCTAGTGAAGGACCAATTCCTGCGCATTTGTTCGGTAATATGTGGAGCCAATCTTGGGACAATTTGTATCCCCTAGTAAAGCCACAAGGTCCTGCTGCTAACTTGGATATTGCTGAGATCTTGAAACAAAAAAATATTGATGCTAAGGCGATGACGCAGTTTTCAGAAGGTTTTTATACCTCACTGGGAATGGAAAAATTGCCGGCTTCATTTTGGAGTAAGTCGCAACTGACTAAGCCGCGTGACAGAGAAGTCGTGTGCCATGCCTCAGCTTGGGACTTAGATAATTTGATGGACGTACGCATTAAAATGTGTATCAACCAAACCACGGAAGATTTCTTGGTGATCCATCACGAGTTAGGTCATATTTATTATGATTTGGCATATCGCAATCAGCCGCACTTATTTAAAGGCGGCGCCAACGATGGCTTCCATGAGGCCATAGGCGACACAGTCGCTCTGTCGGTCACACCGGCCTATTTAAATAAGTTAGGTTTGCTAGCAGAAGTGCCCGATGCCTCGCAAGATATTGGCGTATTGCTGGATCGTGCCTTGCAAAAGGTGGCATTTTTACCGTTTAGTTATTTGGTTGATCAATGGCGTTGGAAAGTGTATTCAGGTCAAGTGCAGCCGCAAGACTATGACAAAGTGTGGTGGGAATTGCGTGAAAAATATCAAGGCGTGAAACGACCAGCACCAATGATTGCGGGTGGTTTTGATGCTGGTGCGAAGTACCATGTGGCTTCCGATACGCCTTATTCACGCTACTTCATCGCACATATTTTGCAGTTTCAATTGCACCGCGCTTTATGCCGTGAAGCGGGATATAGTGGTCCATTAAATCGTTGTTCGATTTACGAAAACAAAGCTGCTGGTAAAAAATTCCAGGCGATGTTGGCGATGGGAGCAAGCCGCCCATGGAATGAAGCATTGCAAGCAGTCACTGGTGAAGACAAGTTAGATGCCTCCGCCATTATCGACTATTTTGCACCACTCAAAGTATGGTTGGATGCGCAGAATAAATCTCTCGCTAAGTAATACATCAATAGGTGAGCGTGGGCATTTTTAGCATTTTTTTATGTCGAAAAATTCGGTAAAAGTGTCCACCTAATACCTGCATAATCTCTTTACTTTTCCGTATTAGGGTATATATTTGCAGGACTTTAAAACGAAGTTAAAAATAATTTTCTCGGGGTGATTTATGAAGCATTTTAGGTTCTCTTTTTTGTTTACGGCGATTTGTCTTGCCTTGTCCGCTTATTGGGGGTATTCCCATACTGGGCTGAGCGGTGCAATGACAGCGGTCGGGATAGCGGCGATTTTAGGTATTATGGAAGTCTCACTGTCCTTCGACAACGCAGTAGTCAATGCCTCGGTGCTTAGAACTTGGAATGCTTATTGGCAGACGATTTTCTTAACTGTGGGTATCTTGATCGCGGTGTTTGGTATGCGTTTGATTTTCCCCTTACTGATCGTCTCGCAAGCCGCTGATCTGGGCATGATGGAAGTATGGAATTTGGCGATGAATGACCCCAAGCAGTTTTCTACTCACCTAATTAATCATCATGCTGAAGTAGCTGCTTTTGGTGGTGTGTTTTTGCTCTTGGTATTCCTTAACTTTCTGTTTGACGAAGACAAAGAATTGCATTGGATGGGACATATTGAGGAAAAAATGGCAGGTTTTGGAAAAATAGGTTCAGTTCCCATCCTTTTAGCCCTTGTAGTTGTGGTGTTTAGCATCAATCTAGTGGAAAGTAGCAAGCAGTTTGTGGTCTTGATGGCCGGCGTTTGGGGCTTGATCACTTACGTGGGTGTGGATTTTATTAGCGGCTTACTAGAGAAAGAAGAAGAGAGCGACGTCAATATTGGCGCGGTGGTAAAGAGCGGCGGTATTGGTGGCTTTTTGTATTTAGAAGTTTTGGATGCCTCTTTTTCTTTTGATGGTGTGATCGGCGCTTTTGCCATTACCAGTGATGTGGTCATTATTATGTTGGGCTTGGCAATTGGTGCGATGTTTGTGCGTTCTATGACAGTGTATTTAGTGCGTCAAGGTACTTTAGAAGAATTCGTGTACTTGGAACACGGCGCACACTATGCGATTGGGATTTTGGCGTTGATTATGTTTGCTAGTATGAAGTACCACATTCCAGAAATTTTCACCGGCTTGATTGGTGTGGCATTCATATTGGCGTCCTTGTGGTCTTCGATTAAGCATAAGCGTCAGCTTGCGTAGAACAATTTTTAGCGTAATAGTTAGGTAATAGTTAGGTAATAGTTTTGTCGTTGGTTTGTCATCGTCGCGTCATATCTTCATGTTGTAGTGATATGGCGAGATGAATGAATTTATTTGTGGGTACATTACTTCATCATCATATTTTATTAAGGGAATTATTATGGCAATCAGTTTACAAAAAGGCGGTAACGTTAACTTAAGCAAAGAAGCACCTGGTTTGAAAAAAATGGTGATAGGCTTGGGCTGGGATCCACGGGTTACTGATGGTACTGAGTTTGATCTTGACGGTAGTGCCTTCATGCTAAAAGCAGATGGTAAGGTCAGAGCAGACAATGACTTTATTTTTTACAATAATCTGAAATCTTCCGATGGTTCTTTAACCCATAGTGGTGATAATCGTAGTGGTGTTGGTGAGGGCGATGATGAGGCCTTGATTGTCGATTTGACGATGGTGCCAGCGGACATCGATAAAATCAGTGTCGCCGTTACTATCCATTTGGCTGAAGAACGTAGACAAAATTTTGGTCAAGTAAGCAAAGCGTATATGCGTTGTTTGAACGCCGATGGTGGCGCAGAAATTGCACGTTTCGATTTATCCGAAGACGCTTCGGTTGAGACCGCGATGGTCTTCGGTGAAATCTACCGCAACGCTGGTGAGTGGAAATTTAAAGCTGTTGGGCAAGGGTTTAAAGGCGGCTTAGGACCTCTGGCACGCTCTTTTGGTGTCAATGCTTAACAATTTTTAAGCGCTAGGGTGGGGACGGTTTTGTTCCCACTTGTTTAGGTGAGCGCAAAGCGCTATTGTCGTCGTTCAAGGTTCGTCGTTCAAATTTTAGACCCGTCTTTGAGACACTCCCGTGTGGGCAATCAAGTTTGCCCACACTACGTTTTTTTATTAGGAGTTTTTTGTATGCCCAATTTTACCGTTACCGGTGATGTCGATCCCTTCTTGCATGTCTCCTTAAAGCAAGGTGAGCGGATTTATTGTGAGTCCGATGCCATGGTTATGATGGAGACTAATCTAGATTTGAAGGGCAAGATGCAAGGTGGTCTTGTTTCTTCTTTGATGCGTAGAATGGCCAATGGTGAGTCTTTCTTCCAGCAAAATATTGAAGCGGTGCGCGGTGATGGTGATTGCCTGCTTTCACCAAATCTACCTGGTGCAATTGAAGTGGTCGATGTCGGCGCACGCCAATATCTATTGAATGATGGTGCCTTTGTTGCGGCGACTTCGGGCGTGGAAATGAAATCGCGCACGCAAAGTTTAGGCAATGCCTTGTTCGCGCAATCGGGTGGTTTTTTTGTGATGGAAACCAGCGGTACTGGTAAGGTGGTGGTGTCCGGTTTTGGCTCGATGTTTCAACTTGATGTAGAACCGGGAAAAGATGTGGTGATCGATAATTCGCATGTGGTGTGTTGGGACACCAGCTTGCATTATGAAATATCCGTAACCACTGCTCCTTCAGGTGGTGGTGTCGGTGCCTTCCTTGGCAATATGGTCAATAGTGTGACTAGTGGAGAAGGCATAGTGCTGAAATTTAGAGGCACTGGAAAAGTCTATATTTGCTCAAGAAACCGCGATAATTTTTTAGCTTGGGTGAGTAAGTCTGGTCGAAGTTAATCGGTATCGATTGTGTTGAATTATTTTTTTGGAGAACTATGATGGCAGTAAGTTTAAGCAAGGGACAAAAAATCTCCCTAGACAAAGAAGCAGGTACCGGTCTCACCAAGATCATTATGGGCCTGGGTTGGGATGCGGTAAAAACCAAGGGCTTTTTGGGCTTTGGCGGCAAGGCGCAAGAGATTGACTTGGATGCCTCATGCTTACTGTTCAATGAGCAAGGTGCTTTAGTCGATACCGTGTGGTTTCGCCAGCTCCGTTCCTTAGATGGTTCCATCGTCCATACTGGTGATAATCGTACAGGTGATGGCGACGGTGATGATGAACAAATCATTGTCGATTTATCGCGCATACCCGCTAACGTGAAGAGTATGGTGTTTACCGTCAATAGCTTCACTGGACAGAATTTTTCACAAATTGAAAACGCCACCTGCCGTATCGTCAATGCGGCCAATAATCAAGAAGTGGCGCGTTTTAATCTCTCCACCTTAGGTAATCACACCGCACAAATTATGTGTAAAGTGTATCGACATAATGGTGAGTGGAAAATGCACGCCATCGGTGAGATCGCAAGTGGACGCACTTTTAACGATTTGCTCCCTATGATAACGCCGCATCTGTAAGTTATTTTTTAAAAGACGCCCCAGACGATTTTTCTGGGGCGTTTTTTTTCATCTTGATTAACTACATAAACGACAAAAAGCAAACAATGCACATTTGGTTTAATAAAAGTTTTTCCTCGGTTTATACCGCCATCGAGTTGCTTAAACAGAGCGATGTAGAAGGCAATTGGATTATTACCTACAGCAATTCCAATCCACATGCTGTGGCTGGGAACGTGGCCGATCGTTTTGTACTCGAACCAGCAGGTCTTTTGGGGGAAGACTATTTAGCTTGGTGTTTGCAGGTATGCCGAACGCAGCGGGTTGATATTTTTTGGCCAGGTAAACAAGCCCAGCTTATCGCCAGCCATACCGCCCAATTTGCTGCACTTGGAACTCGTGTGGTTAGCGTGGCTAGCCCTGAAGTATTGCGTCTATTGGATGATAAAGCCGCCTTCTGTGCCGACGTAGATTTGCCTATGGCTGCGCCGCCGCAATCGCGTCTATTTGCTAGCTTAGAACAATTTAGATTGGCTTATCAAGAATTGCGCGGCCAGTTTCCGCGTCTGTGTGTAAAGCCTTCTAAATCGGTCTATGGACTGGGATTTAGTTTGCTAGACGAGGAACAAAGCTCAACACAAATATTGATACAGGGTGAGCAGTATAAGATAGGTTTAAGCGATTTTGAACGTGGCTTAGAGACGATCTCGGAATGTAAGCCCATGTTGTTGATGGAGTATTTAGAAGGGCCAGAATACAGCGTCGATTGTGTGGCAAATCAAGGTCAATTAATCTGCGCGATACCCAGAAAAAAATCCCAGATCGCGGGTTACGGCCAGAAAATAGATCGACATCCTGTGATCTTAGAAAGCGTTAAGAAACTCGCTCAACAATATCAATTGAACGGGATTTTTAATGTGCAATTTAAAGAGACACAAGGCCAAGTCAGGCTACTAGAAATCAATGCCCGCATGTCTGGTGGAATCGGTATGGCTTGTCTAGCAGGACCCAATTTACCTAGCTTGGTGATCAACGGCATGTTGCATGGATTTGATCAAATTGAAGTGCCAGAGATTGCTTACGGAATGCGGGTAACGGATGTTGCTACGCCGATTATAATTAATGCACCCATGGTCGCCCATGACTGAGCCTACGATGCATCTAAGAGAAAAT
>JAIELM010000511.1 GCA_019752975.1 Undibacterium sp.
AACCCACCGCATTATTCTGCGCCGCCTGCTTGGCCCAACAAGTTTGATAAAACCAATACACCAAGCCACCTAGTAGCAACAAAGCGATAGGCAACCCTAACTCCGCCATCAAATTCAACACCAGATTATGCGAATGCTCAGCATAGGTAGTTGATCTAAATTGTGAGGCTATATTCACCTGCTCAGCACCAAAACCAAACCATCCAACACCGAACCAAGGATGTTGCTTCGCCATAGCCCAAGCTTGCTGCATCAACACCATACGCTCAGAGCGGCCACCCATCCGCTCACCAAAACTCGCACTAGCAAAACCCAAGAGTTGTCCTATCTCGGGCAGTATCAGAACTACGCCAGCAAAAGCACCAAGGAGCAGAAAAACAGGCCAACGTGACAAAGGCCTTTGCCCCAAAAATGGCGTGCACACCAAGACCGCGAACACCGGCAAAATAATCCAAGCAATCCGCGACTGCGTCAGAGCTAAGCCCCACAACAAAACCACAGCAAGCGCAATTGCCGCACCAGAGCGCAAACGCCGCGCTTGGAATAAGCACCAAACAGAAGCCAACGCAAAACATAATAACAAGGCCAATTGATTAGGCTGCGCCACATTAGCGAAAGGACGCATCGCACCCTCACGCGCCAAATACATCACAACGGGATATAAATTGAGCCCAAGAATTTGCGTGCACTGCATCAGCACCGACAACAAGCCAGCCAATAACTGCACTGCCGCCAACATCAAGCATATCTTCTCCACACCAGCCACTTGCACAGCCCATGTCGCACCCAACACCATTGCCAATAAAGTAGTGCAAAAAATCATTAAAGGATAATAGACATTTTGCGAGGGGACTAAGCCATTTTGCCATTGACCTAATAAGACCACGATCAAGGCCAAAGGTAAATAAGCAATCTTAGGAAAAACAACAACCCGCTTAGACAAAAAACCCAAGCCACCAACACCCAAGAAAACCGCAATCACCAGCAAAAATTCATGGTAATAGGTTCGAAAAGGATGGATATGTTGAGAGTGAAGATTTGCGCCCAAATACAGTAGCGCGAAGATAATCAGGGAGAAATTGAAGATTCTTTGAGATGGCATTGTCAAAAAATTTGGCTAGATAATGGCGCAGTGTAACACGCCCGTTCGCCTAACTAATTCAAATACCAGGGCAATCTTTGGGAGAAAGTTTGGCGAGTACGGTTGTTGCACATGACCAAGTCCCGGGTACGCCAGCAACGTCAGCCGTTCGCGTCAAAGTAACCGTTTGCGTATTCACCTGACCATTGCCGATTAATTGACAAACCAGCGTTCCCGAACCGTTGGTGGCAAAGGTGGCGGTGATCGTGCAACGCTTAGTAGGAGTTGTTAGACCGACATCCGAAGCCAGAGTCACCGCCGTACCATCCACCACGAATGCTTCGACATTCACCTTGGCAGGAGAGATCTCAGCAATGCCTGCTGTGACCTGTGATCTTCCGATAAAGTCTTGATATGCGGGCAATGCTACCGCCGCTAAAATTCCTATGATCGCCACAACGACCATCAACTCGATAAGAGTAAAGCCCATTTGCTTGTTCAGCTGTGGTAATTTATTTGAATTCATATCAATATCCTCGATTCAAACTCTTCAATGCCAAACAAACAACAATATAAGTAAGCTGTAACTCTATTTTCCACATAAAAAAACTGGATTTCACTTATTGGCAAAATCCAGTTTTATGTTTTCAATTTTAATATTAACTAGCTAATTATATTTGCAGGTTAACATCCAATCCAGTTTATTAACATTCTTTTGGTCTAAGCTTCGCAATCACGGTAGATGAACAACTCCACACACCTCCAGTACCAGCAGCAATATCAGCGGTTCTTGTCCAAGTAATGTGTAGTCCATTGACTTGACCACCACCGATTAACGTACAATCAAGTGTACCAGCACCAGTATTTGAAAATGTTGCTGCAATAGCACTGCAACGTTTTGTCACTGCTTGAAGGCCAACCTCGCTTGCAAGCGTGATAGCGGTACCATCGGCAGCCAACTGCTCTACTTTTGTCTTACCTGCTGTAATCTCTTCGAGTCCACCAGATACTTGCGCTTTCGCCGTGAAATCTTGATATGCAGGCAATGCCACCGCTGCCAAAATACCAATGATTGCAACAACGATCATTAATTCAATCAAAGTAAAACCGCTTTGCATACCACGGACTAATTTTGATGATTTCATTTCAATACTCCTAATTTAATGTGGATGATGATTAACCTACCTGACTACGTTCCTTTCTTTGCAAAGAGTGTGCCAGCCACATTAATGCTTTAAGGGAATGTATTTGGTCTAAATTTTGTCAGATTCAAGTCTTCAGCCCCACCCAAGCTGACATTTTTCGTCAGAAGTGCGACAGTGTCTGCTCGAATAACACCGATGATAAACAATAAAATAACAAGAATAGACCATGAACTAGATATTACCCTGTGCACCGCCATGTTTATCCTTTCTGACACACTCTTACCCGTCCACCTGAAGCAATGCACAGAAATTGATTCAGCTTAACATCTGTGTTGTCTAGCGGACGACTGATGGTAAAACGCATGTAACTACCAAAAGTTTGACCCGTTGGGCCGAAGCGTAATTGTTTGCGATTTGGATTGGTGTGTATGGCACCTTGTTTACTAGAGGAAAATAATTGCCCTTGAACCTGCAATAATTTGTCTTGTGCGGTGAATTTTCCATCATTGTCGCTATCTTCATAGATAATCCATCCATGTCCCCAACCGAGCTCACTGGCTGAATTGCCGCTAGCCTCGGCGCATGACGGGAGTGCGCTATCGGCATTCTCGCTTCTGCAAATACTGACAAATTTAGCTCGGGTAAGTGCTTCAAAGCGCGCTAAGTAGAGCGCCGCATGTAGCTGGCTAGTAACGCTTGAAATGCGTTTGGAAATGATCATACGTCCGAAACTTGGAATCGATATAGATACCAAGATACTCACAATTGAAATAATTACCAACAACTCAATCAGAGTGAAGCCAAATACTGGATGACGAGAGTGTCGCATAGATTCGCCCCGATAAATAATTTATATAAAATAACGATAAATCGCTACTATAATATATATTCACCAAGGGTTGATGCAATTTTTATACAGCTTGTATTTAATGTGCCACACCTAGTATCTTACCTAGGCTATTCTGGTTTACCTACTCCACCATACAAAACCGTAGAATTTCATGCCGAACATACTGCAACAAGATGACATTTAAAAAAGGAGTCAACTCAAATGCAATTCCATCTTAGTCCCTGACAAATCAATCACATCGCCGTGTCGCAAAGCTCTGGGTCTGGCATCGGTCACCTCGCCATTCAGTTTTGGAAATACCTTTCCTTCCACAAAGCTAAGGGTGAATTGGTGCGGTTCGCGGGTGATGGAGACGACTAGAACACTTGGGCTACCCAAAGTAGTGACTTGTTTGCTGAGGGTCATTTCCTTTCCTGCATTTGCACCAGTCAAGATCTTAATCTTTGCTACCGTATCGGCGCTCATCAAGGGCGCAGCGGGCGCGCCAGTATTGGCGTCGAACTTCAATTGATACTTACCTACTTCAACGACATCCTTATCTTGCAACAAATGCTTTTTGATAGGATGCCCGTTGACTGTAGTACCATTGGTACTTCCCAAATCTAAAATATAGACTCCCTCATTGGTCGTGTCGATCGCAGCATGGCGCCCGCTTACAGCCAAATGATCTAGCACCAAGTCATTACTGGGACGACGCCCAATATTTAGACGTGCTCGGTCTATATTCAACTCTTTTTGAACTTGACCATTAAAACTAACGACTACTTTTGGCATATCAAATCCGTTTAGTAAATACGATGAAGTACTGCAGACTAATCTCAATGAGATCCGCGCAAATCGGTGACATCGCCGATTTTACGCAAATCCTTCGTTATTTTTTTAACTGGCAAAAATATACTCCATTAATCCGCGTTCGTGCAATTTTTTAACACGAAATAGGATGATAGAGATATTATCCAAACCACCCTGCCTATTCGCCAAATAGACTAGGGTTTTACAGCACATATCCAAGTCGCCAGAAAGTTCTTGTAAGGCCAACTGCATTTGCTGCAGCTCCAACATGTCACTTAAGCCGTCAGAGCACAAGAGATAGATATCACCCTCTTGCAGTTGATGGTCATGAACCTCTACTTCAATGTCCATATGCGAGCCGATGGCACGTGTAATCAGATTTTTGATCGGGGAAAAATGTGCCTCAGCCTCAGAAACCAAACCGGCATCGATCTGGGACTGCAATACAGAATGATCATGGGTAATCATACAAAGAACCCCACCTCGATAGCGATAGGCCCGTGAATCACCCACATGCCCGACCACCAATCTATCTTGATGGCATAGAGCGACCACGATGGTAGTACCCATGCCGTAATTATCGGGATGTTGGCTGGCATGGGTAATTACTTTTTGGTTAGCGTAAATAATGGCTTCGCTAATCCACTTTGCAGGCACAGAATTCTGCCAGGGTAAGCGCGGCATCCAACTAAGCGATTGCTTCTCCATAATTTGTTGGCTGACCAAATCAACACTCATTTGGCTGGCAACTTCACCCGAATTATATCCACCCATGCCGTCAGCGAGCACAGCCAGACCCGCCTCAGCACAAATGACAATGGCATCTTCATTATGACTTCTTACCAGACCAGTATCAGTATGACTGGCAAATTCAAGTTCAGTTTGTGAGGTCATGTAAGCTTGTGTGGCACGTAAGTATCGTTGCCATCTGTTCGTTTTTAGCTATTTCTAGATTAAGCTAAGCTTATCATTAAGTCGCGACATAAATACGCCAAAAAAGAAATTTCTTGCACCATTACCACAAAACAACAACTTCCTTTGCCAATGACAAAAGGGAGGCAATTGCCTCCCTTTTGTTAATCTTTTTCAAACCAGATTAATTTACAGCATAGCCTTCAACAAACGTGCCATTTCTGATGGATTCTTAGTCGCTTTAATTCCGCATTCTTCCATGATATCAAGTTTTGCTTGCGCGGTATCTGCACCACCTGAAATCAAAGCACCCGCATGTCCCATGCGTTTTCCTGGTGGCGCTGTAACACCAGCGATAAAGCCAACAACCGGTTTTTTCATGTTATCACGTACCCAATAGGATGCATTGGCTTCATCAGGCCCACCGATTTCGCCGATCATAATGACCGCATCAGTATCAGGATCATCGTTGAACATTTGCATGATATCGATGTGCTTCAAACCATTGATTGGATCACCGCCAATACCAACTGCAGAAGATTGGCCAAGACCTAATGCAGTTAGTTGACCAACTGCTTCATAAGTCAAAGTACCAGAACGGGAAACCACGCCAATACGGCCTTTACGGTGAATATGGCCTGGCATAATACCAATCTTGATTTCATCTGGTGTAATCAGGCCGGGGCAGTTAGGGCCTAGCAATTTGGTCTTACTGCCAGATTTTGCCATGCGATCCTTTAACATCATCATATCGCGCACAGGAATGCCTTCGGTAATACAAATAGCTAAATCAAGTTCAGCTTCTACCGCTTCCCAGATGGCCGCTGCGGCACCAGCAGGGGGGACATAGATGACCGAAACGGTCGCGCCTGTTGCCGCTTTAGCTTCGCCTACATTGGCAAAAATAGGAATACCTTCGAAATCTTCGCCCGCTTTTTTGGGGTTAACGCCAGCAACAAAACAGTTTTGGCCATTTGCATAGTCGCGGCACATACGGGTGTGGAATTGACCGGTTTTACCAGTAATCCCTTGGGTGATGACTTTAGTGTCTTTGTTGATTAGGATGCTCATATTTTGTCCTTTAATTTCCGCTAGCAGCTGCAACAACCTTCTGCGCCGCTTCTTCCATGGTATCTGCCGCAATGATAGGCAGACCAGAATCGGCCAACATTTTCTTGCCTATATCTTCGTTAGTGCCCTTCATACGTACCACCAAAGGCACCTTTAGAGAGACCGCTCTGGAGGCAGTAATCACACCTTCCGCAATCACGTCACAACGCATAATGCCGCCAAAAATATTCACCAAAATGGCCTCTAAACCAGGGTTTTTGAGCATAATCTTGAAGGCTTCGGTCACTTTTTCCGCTGTCGCACCGCCGCCTACGTCTAGGAAATTGGCGGGTTCGCCACCGAACAACTTGATGGTATCCATAGTTGCCATCGCGAGTCCTGCGCCATTAACTAAACAGCCAATATTGCCGTCCAAGGAAATGTACGCCAAGTCAAACTTAGAGGCTTCGATTTCAGCTGGATCTTCTTCATCTAGGTCACGGTATGCTACGATTTCTTGCTGACGGAATAGCGCATTAGCATCAAAATTGAATTTTGCGTCTAAGGCAATGACTTTACCTGAACCAGTCAAAATCAAAGGATTGATTTCAGCCAGCGAGCAGTCTGTTTCCATAAAAGCTTTGTAGAGGCCTTGCAATTGTGTGCGAGCATCCACGATAGAGTCTTCTGGCACACCAATTTTGCGGGAAATATCGTCTGCTTCTGCGTCTTGTAGACCGGCGCTTGGATCGATTGCTAAATTATGGATCAATTCTGGATGTTTTTCAGCGACTTCTTCTATGTCCATACCACCCTCGGACGATGCCATCAAGACCACGCGCTGACTAATACGGTCAGTGACCATACTCACATAGAGTTCTTTTTTGATGTCCGCACCTTCTTCGATCAGAAGACGGCGTACTTTTTGACCTTCCGGACTGGTTTGATGCGTCACCAATTGCATACCCAAGATGGCGTTTGCATATTCACGCACTTGCTCTAGGGATTTGGCTACTTTGACGCCGCCACCCTTTCCGCGACCACCCGCATGGATTTGTGCTTTGACGACCCACACTGGCCCGCCTAAAGTTTCGGCAGCTTTGACCGCTTCATCAACGGATAAACATGGGATACCGCGCGGTACAGTCACTCCAAATTTGCGGAGGATTTCTTTACCCTGATACTCATGGATTTTCATACGACTTCCCTTCAGACACTGAGGTGTTTGTTAAAATTAGCATTGCAAAACCCTCTAATTTTAGCACAGCGAACCCACTTAAGCCATTTTTGACTTAGTTTCACTTATGCTGGACCGCCACGCATGTAGGTGTTCTTAACTGGCATTGGTTTGATGGAGAAACGCTTATGACGAACACCGCGCGTCAGGAGATATCAAGTCATCCAAATCTCGGCTTGCGCGTAGCGCAACATTGATCGCACTACTTGAAAAACCGCGTTGCATAAGAAATTTCATTTGCTTGGCCTTCTCAGTTGAATCACATGCCACGCGAGGAAACTTTCGGTGTAAAACATTAATCGCCCGTTGCCCTTCGCTTTCCTCTAGTTTGCATTTAAGCGCGGCCATATCATCTTTACTTAGCTGATGACTTTGTAACTCAGCGAGGATTTTTTGATTGCCAAAACGCGCCTGCCTACGATTGACTAGCGACTCAGAAAAACGCTGATCGGATAAATAATTTGCGTTTTCCAAAAAATCCAGCACAGCCTCTAAATCATCATCTTCTTGGACGTGTCCCGCCAATTTACGCGCCAACTCTACGCGACTATGTTCGCGCATAGACAAGTAGCGTAAGGCTCTAGCTTTTAGACTTATTTTTTGTTTAAACATAGAAAACCACAGGCAAAAAAAATCGATCGCCCTAGCCCAGAGCGACCGATTTTTCAACTAACGTGAACCGAAAAAACAATCAATACTATTCCGATGCAAACGCTGGCAGTAAAGGCACTCCCAACTGCGCTCTGACTTTGTTCTCTATCTCATGCGCCAAAGCCGGACGTTCTATCAAATAATTACGTGCATTATCTTTACCCTGACCAATACGTTCGCCGTTATAGCTATACCATGAGCCAGATTTCTCCACGATCTTAGCATCGGCACCTAAGTCGAGGATTTCACCTTCACGTGAAGTACCGGCACCGTACAAAATATCAAAATGAGCTTCTTTGAATGGCGGCGCAACTTTGTTCTTAACAACCTTGACCTTAGTTTCGTTACCGACGATTTCATCACCTGCTTTAATAGATCCAGTACGACGAATGTCCAAACGCACAGAGGCGTAAAATTTCAATGCATTACCACCAGTGGTGGTTTCTGGACTGCCGAACATGACGCCGATTTTCATACGAATCTGATTAATGAAAATCACCAAGGTATTCGTGCGATTAATGCTACCCGTGAGTTTGCGCAAGGCTTGCGACATAAGTCGTGCTTGCAAACCAGGCAAAGAATCTCCCATATCACCTTCGATCTCAGCCCGTGGAGTTAACGCCGCAACAGAATCGATAACAATCAAATCAACACTACCTGAGCGCACTAGCGCATCGGTAATTTCTAAGGCCTGCTCACCCGTATCGGGCTGTGAAATCAAGAGATCACTCAAACACACGCCAAGTTTTTGCGCATAGCCGACATCCAAGGCATGTTCAGCATCAATAAAGGCGCAAGTACCTCCCAATTTTTGCATCTCGGCGATCACTTGCAGTGTCAACGTCGTTTTACCAGAGGACTCTGGTCCGTAAATTTCCACCACACGTCCACGCGGCAGACCACCAACACCCAAGGCAATATCCAAGCCTAAAGAGCCAGTAGAAACAACCTGCACTTCCTCGATCGGCGCACCGTCAGCCAGACGCATTACCGAACCTTTACCAAATTGTTTTTCAATCTGCGCTAAAGCAGCGGCTAAGGCTTTGCTCTTGTCGGCGCTATTGTCAGTGCCATTTGATTTTCTATCGTCCATATGCTCTCTCAGGTAAATGCAAGGTGAAGACTGTATTTGGAAGTTTGCTTAACTTCCGCTCATGTCGATACTGTATAAAAGATCAGTGGTTTGCGCAAGTGCCTTTTTGAAAAAATTTTGATTATTTTTCACTTGTTGTTTTTTAAGACGAAAAAAAACGGCTCAGAATACTCTGAGCCGTTTTAACTTGGCGTCCCCAAGGGGATTCGAACCCCTGTACTCACCGTGAAAGGGTGATGTCCTAGGCCTCTAGACGATGGGGACAATGATCTGTCCGTGTTACTGACCTGGTTACTACTTTTAACTGCACTTGCAAGGCTTGCTTTTTAAGCTTACCTGCCGAAGCAAGACCGAGATTATATACTGTTTTGACTGATTTCGGCAAGCATTTTAAAAATGCTTTAATTTACTAAAATTGCTTGTGCTATAAAAATCTGGTGGAGGTAAGCGGAATCGAACCGCTGACCTCTTGCATGCCATGCAAGCGCTCTACCAACTGAGCTATACCCCCGAAAACAGAAACGGGAGTATACCAAGGGCGAGGGGTTTTTGTAAAGGCAATTTCCTGATTAATTCTGGGCTCGCCTCTCGGTGACTTACTTCGTTAAACGCGCTAGCACCACTTCACGCCCAAAAAGTTCTATCACCGCGTCTATTGAAGGTGTCTGCAATTGCCCCGTCAATAGCAAGCGTAAGGGCATAGCAAGTTGGGGCATTTTGAGAGCGTGTTTTGCTAGGGTCTCTTTCATTGCTCCAGAGATCGCTGCTTTGCTCCACTCTAGGTTTTCACAAGCCGTAATAAAATCATGTAAAGCAAGTTTAATCGCATCGGTCATATGTTGCTCGCAAAGCGCCGCATCGGGTGCAGGTTGGCGATAAAAGAGCATTGCCGATTGCGCCAACTCGACCGTCGTATTGCTACGTTCTTTCAGTAAAGCGATAGCATTGACTAGCTCTGGCGCACCATCGAACACCGCCCCCATTCTTTCCATTTCCGGGCGCACCAATTGCGCTAGCCGTTGATTGTCGGCGGCTTTGATGTAATGATTATTGATCCACGCCAGTTTTTCGGGATTAAATTGGGCGGCCGAACTCGATAAGTGTGTGAGATCAAACCAAGCAATCATTTGCTCCATACTAAAGACTTCATCATCTCCATGACTCCAACCCAAACGCGCCAGATAATTGAGTAAGGCTTCTGGTAAAAAACCTTTATCCAGATAATCCATCACGCTCACTGCATCTCTACGCTTAGAGAGTTTTTGTCCGTCCGTACCAAGTATCATAGGTACGTGACCGTAATGCGGCAACTCAGCACCTAGCGCATTTAAGATATTGATTTGACGTGGCGTATTATTGACGTGATCGTCACCGCGTATCACATGGGTGATTTGCATATCACTATCGTCTACCGCTACACAAAAATTATACGTGGGTGTGCCATCAGGCCTCGCAATCACGAGGTCATCAAGTTCACGATTGGCGATAGTGATTTGCCCTTTCACCACGTCCAGCCAGGTAACTTCGCCATCCAAAGGATTTTTAAAACGGATTACCGGTTTTCTATCACCAGGAATTGCAGGCAAAATTTTTCCAGCC
>JAIELM010000302.1 GCA_019752975.1 Undibacterium sp.
AATGGAAGAAATTGCGACCATAAAGTGCGAGGAGCATGTGTTGTCATGTTGTGCAATCATAGGGTAGATGGTGTACCTATATTAGGGGGCTAGATACGGAGATGTAAATTCAATTGATGTTTTTGAGCTTTGTTTATTGAGTTTACTAAACAAATATTGTAATTATTCGGCTCCCTATGTAAGCCGTCTTTCCCGCATGTCTTTAGCGGGAATCCAGCGACTTTTGTTCTGCAACTTACGCCACAAGATTCCCGATTAAGCCCTAGTGAATGACATAAAATAGGGTGGCGTACTTTGAAATTCCTACTTCGTCATAGAGGGCTGAATAATTAATAAATATTTGAGTAAAAATAGCCTGTGTTTGATAGATGACTTGTTGGATAGCTTGTGATCTTGCCTGCTCTTCCTCATTAGAAAAAGGGAGAGCTAGAAGAATTTGCTTCGTAGCTTCAGTACACCAGACTTGTGCCGATACCCATACCTTTCAGGAGAAAACATTTGTGCCAATCATGAATGAGAAACCGTAGTGAACAAGAATAGAAACGCATTAGTGCTGGTCATCGGTGCCGGTCCCGCCGGATTGATGGCGGCAGAACAAATTGCGCTGGCCGGTTTTCAGGTGGAAGTGATGGACGCCATGCCTTCGGCCGGGCGCAAATTTTTACTCGCGGGTAAGAGTGGAATGAATCTAACCCACAGCGAAAATTTTGATGCGTTTATCCAGCGTTATCGTGGGCGACAACAAGAGCTAGCGCCGATACTGGAGGAGTTTCCTGCGGAGGCTGTGCGCGCTTGGGCGCAGCAATTAGGAATAGCGACTTTTGTCGGTAGTTCAGGGCGCGTATTTCCGGTCGATATGAAGGCTGCGCCTTTACTGCGTGCCTGGCTATCGCGCTTACGTAGCTTAGGGGTGTTGTTTAGTATGCGTCATCGTTGGCAAGGCTGGAATGCTGAGGGCGCTCTGTGCTTTGAATACAATGGTGAAGCCTTAATGCGTCGCCCTGATGCGGTGGTGTTGGCGTTAGGTGGCGCAAGTTGGGCGCGCTTGGGATCGGACGGCGCTTGGCAAACATGCTTAGGTGAGCGCGGCATTAAGGTCTCGCCTTTGCTTGCTAGCAACTGTGGCTTTTTACTTTCATGGTCGGCGCATATGAAAGAGAAATGTGCAGGAATGCCTTTGACCAATGTGATCGCTCATGTGCGTGATGTTAATGGTGAGTTCATCAGCAAACAAGGACAATGCGTGATTACCGAAAGTGGGATCGAAGGTAGTTTGATCTATGCCTTATCTGCTCCTCTGCGCGAATTACTTGTCCGTGATGGTTATGCTCAATTGAATCTGGACTTATTACCCGGGAATGGTAGTGAGGCAGTGCTGCAAACTTTAAGCGCCTCGCGTGGATCGCGCTCTTTAAGCAGTCATTTAAAGAGCAAGCTGGGTTTGCATAGTGTGCATATCGCCTTGCTCTATGAGGTGCTTAGCAAAACGGCCTTGCAAGATCCCCAAATTCTTGCGCAAACGATCAAGGCCTTGCCATTGTGTTTGATGGGAACAAGTCCTATGGATGAGGCGATAAGTTGTGCTGGCGGTCTACATTTTTCTGAGCTCGATCAAAAGCTTATGTTAAAGTCGCTTCCTGGTATTTTTTGTGCGGGTGAAATGCTAGATTGGGATGCTCCCACAGGTGGTTATTTACTTAATGCCTGTTTTGCCAGTGGTTATGTTGCGGGGCGTGGAGTTCTTACATTTTTGGACCAAAAATAAAATCAGAACTCATTGGTTGAGTTCAACAAGTTTTTAGAGCAAATTTTCAGTTTGGACTACACTATGCGCAATGAACCTTGGTGCGTGACGGTGTGTGATATAAGCATGTCTATAAATAAACGAGATGTAAATAATATGATAGAAGAAGTTGTGGCTTCGCCTTGCATCAAACAGTGTCAATTGGATGAAACTCGTCAAACCTGTATTGCATGCTTGCGCAGTCTTGATGAAATTATGGCATGGAGTAGCGCTAGTAACGAGACGAAACGTGCCATTTGGCAGGCGATCAAGCTGCGTAGGGCTTCAGTTTCTTAAAAATATTGTCGTAAAGCAGCTATCAAATTTCACGATTTATGGAAAAGATTATGCGCCAACTCGCCCTCGTCCTGTTTTTTGTTGCTACCGCCGTCATGGCCAATGATCCTCCGAGTAAGCCAATTAAGCCTTTGCAGAGCAAAGAAGAAGCGTCAAGCTCCGTGCCAGCTTCAACGGCGCCAAAAGAAGAAGTTAAGCCAATTAGAGAGACTAAGGCAAGTCGCGAAGCAAAAGCAGCCGAAGCCGCTAAGCAAAAAGAGCAGCAAGCCTCGGATGAATTAGCCACCAAGATTGCCGAGAAATTAGCCGCTATACGTAAAGATAAGCCCGAACCGATTCGTCCCAGTGTTCGACCTGCTATTCGCCCACCGCATGCGGCATATAGCCAAAAAAGTGAGCCCAAGTTGGCAGAAAAGGCCAAAGTAGTCCATGCCGTCAATAGTGCTCATTGGAGTTATGAAGGCGAGGGCGACCCCTCAAGTTGGGGCAAGATGAATCCTGCCAATGCCAAATGTGATTCGGGTGATCGCCAATCTCCTATCGATATTCGCGATGGAATACGAGTAGATTTGGATGGTATTAATTTCGACTATAAGCCAGTGGCATTTAGCGTCATCGATAATCGTCATACCATACAGGTTAACCTTAGCTCGGGTAATCGTATTCAGGTTTCTGGTAAAACTTTTGAACTGGTGCAGTTTCATTTTCATCGTCCTTCGGAGGAGCGAATAGGCGGTAAAAATTTTGCTATGGTGGCGCATTTAGTGCATAAGGATATGGAAGGAAAATTAGCCGTCATTGCCGTGTTAATTGAGCCGGGTAAATCGAACGTGGTGGTGCAAACGGTATGGAATAATTTACCCTTAGAAAAAGAAGAAGTAGTTAAAGCCATCAGCACCATCGATATGACGCAGATATTACCGACTAGCCGCGACTATTACACTTATATGGGATCGTTGACTACACCACCGTGTAGCGAAGGTGTGCTGTGGATGGTGATGAAAGAACCAATAGAAATCTCAAGCGATCAGCACGCTATTTTTGCTAGGCTATATCCTATGAATGCGCGGCCTATACAAAGAACCGCTGGACGCATCATTAAAGAATCTAAATAAACACGGATGAACAGCTTCTCTACACTCAGTCTTAGTATTATTGGTGCAGGTCGTGTTGGACAAAGCTTGGGGCACTTATTTTCTCAGCTAAAGGTTTTTGATGTCGCACAAATCTATACTCAGAATGAAGAGAGTAATGATGTTGCACTTCAGTTCATCGGTGCTGGTCGAGGAATACATAAGCTAGATCAATTAGAACCCTCCGATGTGATCATGATTGCTGTTCCCGATGATCATATCGCGACCATTGCACAGTACTTATTGACGCACAATTTACTGCGGCGAGGCCAGTTGGTATTTCACTGTAGTGGTGCACAATCTTCTAAACTCTTGGCGCCTTTACGCGCCGCCGAAGTGCATGTCGCCAGTGTGCATCCGGTGCGTAGTTTTGCCCAGCCTAGAAGTGCGGTCGAGGATTTTTGCGGCACTATTTGCAGTATCGAAGGGGATCATTTGGCCTTGGCAATTTTGATGCCTGCGTTTAGCGCGATAGGCGGACAAATATTAGCTATCGCGACCGAAAACAAATTGCTGTATCACGCAGGATCGGTCTTTGCCAGTAATTATTTGGTGAGTTTAATGGATATGGCGATGAACACCTATTGCGCCGCCGGTGTGTCTCCTGAAATGGCCACCGCAATGGCAAAATCCTTGGCGCTACAAAGTATAGACAATGTTTTTAAGCTTGGTACGGCCGCTGCCTTGACTGGGCCGATCAAACGTGGCGATACGCAGCTCGTGACACAGCAGGCAGAACTAGTCAAAGCATGGGATGCTCCAGCTGGCGAGTTGTATCAGGCCTTTATCGCACCTACAACCAGTTTGGCTAAGCGCGCGTTCTAGGATTATTCGTAATTATTCAGCCCGCTATGACGAAATTGAAATTTCAAAGTACTCCACTATTTTAGGTCATTCACTAGGGTTTAATCGGAAATCTTGTGGCGTCCCTTGCTTAACAAAAGTTGCTGGATTCCCGCTAAAAACATGCGGGAAAGACGGCTTACATAGGAGCCTGAATAATGACGATTATTCTTTACTCAGAAAAATACACGGCGTTGCGACCACTATCTTTGGCTTGATATAGGGCGACGTCAGCGCGTTCAAATACACTGTCTTCGGTATCCTGCAATTTGCATTCGGCTACACCCATGCTGACGGTAAGTGCTAGTTTTCCCTTGGTGAGATCGGTGGTGCGTGAAAAATCATTGGCGGCTATGGTCGCGCGTAAATTCTCGGCAATCGAGGTGGCTTTTTCTAGGGTACAGTTTTTTAATAACAGCAAAAATTCTTCTCCGCCCCAACGACAAATCACGTCGCTTTCTCGCAGAGAGCGTTTAGAAATGAGAGCGATTTCACGTAACACATGGTCACCCACCAAATGCCCGTGTTTATCATTGATTTTCTTAAAATAATCGACATCCATGAGTGCCACGCATAAGGTCTGGCGTGAACGTTCACTGTCAAGTTTAGCTTGCTGAAAAATGAAATCGAAAGCCTTACGATTCAACAGCTTGGTGAGGGGATCTGTGGCGGCTGATTTTTCTATCCGATTTTGATAGCGTCGTATCGCCAGCAAGACCAGCGCCAACACTGCCAGCGTAATCACCAGACCCAAAAGTCCATTAAGTAGCAGCAGTCGATTGAGCGACGCCAGCTCACTTTCCAAATTTTGCTCGACCAAAAGATGCCAGCCTAATTCTGGAATGTAGCGGGTATTGAGGTAAATATGTTCGCCTTGATCGACGTAATCTAGACCTTGTGGAGTGCTTTTATTGTCAGAGAGAATTTGCTGCGCAAGATTTTTTAGGCCGGGGATATTTTCTAATTTGGTTTTTCTATGTTTAAATACGCTACCAGTTAGTACTATTCGACCTTTTTGATCCACAAAATAAATTGTGCGTTGAAACCGAGTTTGATAGCGGTCGATTAAGCGCTTCATATTGTCTAGTGTCATGCCGACACCGACTGCGCCAATAAAGTTGTTGTGATAATCGAGGACGCGATAATTGGTGAAGATAAGTAGTTGGTCGTGATTGCTAAGGTCGGGATCGACATTGATTTCGTATGCCGTCTTTAAATTCTTGACGCGATAGAACCAAACATCACGCGGCTCTTTTTCGGAGACTGTTTTAAGTACGCCTTCGGGATAATAGTAATTTTTGCTGACATCACTGACTAAAAAACTCGAATTGGCGGCATTTCTTAGTTTGATCTCATTGAGATATTTAGTGATTAAGTCTGGGTTTTGCTCACCATTGATTAGCCAATCTTTGACGAACGTATCGTTCGCCATCTGGCTAGAAACAAAGACCGGACGAAGTATATCTTTTTGAATTTCGGAATAGATAGTGTCCCCGGTGCTGGGTAGTGTGTTTTCGCTTAAGCCTTTTTGCAAGGTATCTCGCGAAACAATGTAAACACTGACTAACATGGTCGAGAAGCCAAGTAGTAGTATCAAAGAAATCCATATCAGCAGCTTATATCGTTTGAATGCTTTTCTCATAGATGCAACAATAGAGGAACGGTTTGCCTAAGCCCTCAATCATAAAGGAAGTTTATGAAATTAACTAGAGAATCATCTTATCCAGTGCTGGCGTCTTATGTACTGGCGGCTCTTACTTTATTCTTAGTGTTAAAAGCGGGTCTATTGGTCGCTTTGTTTTCAGGTCTCATGTTGTATTCCCTAGTACGCTTACTTGTACCAAGTATACAAAAACATTTTGGCACTCAACAAGCACGTGTCATCGCGGTGATTTTTTTGTCCTCGGTAATTATTCTGGCGATTAGTTTGGGGATTTGGGGGGCGGTAGTATTTTTACGTAGCGATGCGGCGAGCATCCCTAGCTTATTGCAAAAACTGGCGGACCTCATCGAAGAATCTCGCCATACTTTACCTCTGTGGTTAAGCAGCAATTTGCCGGAAGATATCGATGGACTAAAACAGATTTTGACCGACGGATTACGAGATCACGCTGGCGAGGCTAAAGTCTTAGGTCAGGAAGCGGGGCATCTTATTGTGCATCTTTTGTTAGGGATGATTATTGGTAGTATGGTCGCCTTACGAGACGCCACAGGAGCACATCATTATTTGCCACTTGCTGCCGCACTAAGACAAAGGGTGAGCCATTTGGCGGAGATGTTTCATCGTGTTGTGTTCGCACAGGTGAGAATTTCTTTGATTAATACCGTGTTTACCGGTGTGTTTTTGGCGGTGGTCTTACCATTATCTGGGGTACATTTGCCTTTGGTAAAAAGCATGATCGCCATCACCTTTATCGCCGGCCTTATTCCTGTGGTGGGCAATATTATTTCCAATACCGTGATCGTGATTGTGAGTCTATCTTACTCATTGCAAATGGCTGGAATTTCACTCGCCTATATGGTCGTGATTCACAAGTTAGAATACTTTTTGAATGCGCGCATTATCGGTTCGCAAGTGAATGCCAAAGCGTGGGAATTATTGACTGCGATTTTGGTTATGGAAACGCTCTTTGGACTGCCTGGTTTAGTCGCCGCTCCGGTGTTTTACTCCTATGTCAAAAGAGAGTTGAGTGAACAAGCGCTGGTTTAGCGGCATAATTTTATAGCTTAATAACGACTTAATTTTAGAAAGAAAAAAATGATCTTAGAACTTGCGGAAATTCATATACATCCTGGACAACAAAATGAATTTGATCTCGCCATCGTGCAAGGCCTCAAAGAAGTGGTGTCACATTCCAAAGGCTTTTGCGGTTATAAAGTAAATAAAGGTATTGAGAGCCCAGAGCGCTATGTACTGATGATTTTTTGGGAGACCTTAGAAAACCATACGGTGGATTTTCGTGAGTCAGAAGCTTTTAGTGCATGGCGCACCATAGTTGGACCATTTTTTGCCGCGCCCCCAGTAGTCGAGCATTTCACTTTACTAGATAAATCTATCTAAAATCGAGCTACCTGAGTTGAGAAATCGGTGTTTGCCCCAAGATAGGCATATGTCCAAAGTACAGGGCTTCCACCCTCACTTGACTCGATCAAATAAAGCGCTCACATAAAAGGTTAATATGGTTCCCCACCTCTCCACGGCTCTTAACGGACCCTTACTCGATTTTGAGAAGAAAATTTTAGAGGCTACCCCGGCCATAGAACGCTGGTTTCGCATGGAGTGGCAAGAGCATACGCCACCCTTTTACTGCTCGGTAGATATGCGCAACTCGGGCTTTAAACTGGCGCCGGTTGATACCAATCTTTTTCCCGGGCGCTTCGACAATTTGGCCTCAGAAATGCTGCCATTGGCAGTGCAAGCTTCAATGGCCGCGATAGAAAAATATTGTCCCGATGCCCGTAATTTATTACTCATTCCCGAAGGTCGTCCTTGTAGCGGTGCGTATTGGGAGAACGTCGCGCGGCAAATACAGATATTTCGCCAGACTGGTTTAAATGTACGTTTAGGATCACTCGATCCTCACTTAACATCCGCCACCACCGTGAGTTTAGCCGACGGTCATCAATTGATTCTAGAACCGGTGCTGCGTTCGTCGAATGGTCGTCGTCTGGGGTTACAGGATTTTGACCCTTGTACCATCTTATTGAATCATGATTTGTCCGAAGGCATTCCTGCTATTTTAGAAGACATTAAAGAGCAAACACTGCTTCCACCGCTGCATGCGGCGTGGGCGGTTCGGCGTAAAACCAATCACTTTGCGGCCTACGATGAAGTGGTTAAGAAATTTGCTAAAATGGTGAGCATCGATCCTTGGATGATCAATCCATTTTTTGCCAAATGCAGTGGCATTAATTTTGAAGATGGTAGTGGACTCGACGGTTTAATGACAGCAGTCGATAGCATACTGGCGAAGATACGAAAAAAGTACAAGGAATACGGAATCAAAGAAAAACCCTTTGTCATCGTCAAAGCCGATGCAGGAACCTGCGGTATGGGGATTATGACGGTGCGTGATTCACATGAAGTTCGTGATCTGAATAGTAAGCAACGGAATAAAATGACGGTGGTGAAAGATGGTCGCGAGGTGAGAGAATTCATCGTACAGGAAGGCGTGTATACCTTTGAGCAAATTGATGATGCCGTGGCCGAACCCGTGGTGTATATGATAGACCGCTATGTGGTGGGTGGGTTTTATCGAGTGCATCAAGATCGTGGGGTGGACGAAAATCTCAATGCGCCGGGGATGGAATTTGTGCCGCTAGCATTCGCGCAACAGCATGCCATTCCGGATATGCGGGCTAAGCCTGGCACGGCTGCACCGAATCGATTTTACATGTATGGTGTGGTCGCGCGCTTGGCGTTGTTGGCGGCATCTTTAGAGTTAGAAAAGACCGATCCAAACCCTGAAATTTACTAGTTGGAACTTCCATGAAAATCGCCTTTCTCACAGATCCTTTATCACAGTTTAAGATTTATAAAGACTCGACCTACGCCATGATGCTAGAGTCGGTAAAACGTGGCCACCAAATCTATGCTTTTGAGCCACAAGATATGGCCTTAGATCAAGGTGCGGTGTGGGCCAAGGTGAGTGAAATTATGCTAACAGGCGATACGCACGCTTGGTATCAAATGGGAGCGGTGCAAAACCTGCGTCTGCAAGAATTTGACGCCGTCTTGCAGCGTAAAGACCCACCTTTTGATATGGAGTATATTTACGCCACTTACCTTTTGGATCTAGCCGAACAACAGGGTGCACGAGTATTTAATAAGCCTTCGGCGATACGTGATCACAACGAAAAACTGAGTATCGCGCAATTTCCTCAATTCACCACCCCGACCTTGGTCACACGTGATGAGGCTAGGATCAGAGCGTTTTTCCAAATTCATAGAGACATCATTTTAAAACCCCTAGATGGTATGGGTGGGGCTGGGATTTTTCGGATACGTGAAGATGGCATGAATTTGGGCGCGGTAATTGAAGGACTTACGCTGAACGGTCAACATACCATCATGGTACAAAAATATATTCCCGAGATCGTTCATGGGGACAAGCGGATTCTTCTGATTGGTGGCAAAGTAGTTCCATTTGCCTTGGCACGGATACCGCAAAATGGTGAAGTGCGCGGCAATTTAGCTGCCGGAGGTGTTGGTGTAGCGCAGCGTCTATCGGCAAGAGATTTGGAAATTGCGGAAACTTTAGCGCCAATTGTAGCCCAGCGTGGCTTGTTACTGGTAGGATTAGATGTGATCGGCAATTGTCTTACTGAAGTTAACGTGACTAGTCCCACTTGTTTCCAAGAGATTTTTCAGCAAACCGGTTTTGATGTGGCGGCTTGTTTCGTCGATGCGTTGGAAGCAGCGATTTAGCCTAAGTCCTAAGGACTTGCATAAATGCAGTGTATCGTTGTTGAGGTCTTTAGCTAAGTTAAGCACGATTTAGCGGTTGCGAAGTGACATGTCTTGGTGTTGAGCAAGTCCCAAAAATAGAGAATATTTGGAAAAAATGATAGGTTTTTTATTGATCACCCACGCGCCCTTGGGACATGCTTTTTTACAGGCGACTAAGCATGTTTTTCAGGGTGAACCTGAACGTATCGAGGCTATCGACGTGATCGCAGATCAGAACGTGGATGACATTCATCAACTTGCGCTTGCGGCGATAGCGCGTTTAAATGATGGCGCTGGGGTGTTGGTTCTTACGGATATGAGAGGAGGGACACCCTCCAACTGCTGTCATGAATTAGGCGAGCCGCATGAGGTAGCGGTGATTGCTGGAATTAGTTTGCCTATGTTATTACGCGCCATCAGCTATCGGCAAAAAAGCCTAGATGAAGTAGTAGAACTGGCTTTAGCTGGCGGGCATAATGGAGTGGCACGAATTTAAATCAATAGGACTTACGCAAAACCGACGCTGCCGTTGTTGCATTCGCCTCGTCGTACTAAAGTACTGCCTTAGTCTTCGCGCCCCCGATTCAAGCATTCGAGGGTCGGCGCTAGACAGTGTAATTTTGCGTAAGTCCTAATCAACTC